>JAUQWT010000158.1 GCA_030835005.1 Ignavibacteria bacterium
ACTTGCTGCAAGCACACCAAATGACGGCTCACAGCTTGTAACTCTTCCGTTGATAGATAATACAACGGCAAGGATCAAAGTTGAAGCTGTTGGTAATATATTCTTCGATATTTCCAACGTCAACTTTACATTAACATCAACTATCGGAATTCAGAACTTAAGCGGAACTCCGGTTCAGTTTGCACTTGAGCAGAACTACCCGAATCCATTCAATCCCGTAACACTGATAAGCTATGGTATTCCCAAAAAATCTTCGGTATCTATGAAGATATATGATGTAACAGGCAGGCTGATTGCAACTCCGATAGATAATCTTGTTCAGACTGAAGGGAATTACAGGCTTGATTTTGACGGTACTGACCTACCTAGCGGAGTTTATTATTATCGTATTACCGCCGGAGAGTTCAAAGATGTGAAAAAGATGATATTGGTGAAGTAAATAACATCACAGGCTGCAATTTGTTTGAGAAGACCCCTGATTACCAAATCGGGGGTCTTTTTGTAATGTGGCAGAAGAGGGTTGCCGTGCAGTAGGTTTTCGGTTGCACCGGTTAATCATTACTCTCCTGTGAAGAGCTCAAATTCGAGACAAAGGAGACCTGAGCAATCATTAAAAGTCTCCGGAGATCAATTCTTTTGTTGTTGTAAAAACAATATTTTATAAAAAATGTTGATAATCAAGTATTTTTTCAGAAACTTATACTCAGGAGCGATAAGTTAAGTTTTTAATAATCAAAATGTATTCGAAGGACTGAATGGACGATAAAGCTTTATTCTGGATTTTTTTCAATGTTTTTGTGTTGCTAATGCTTGCCCTGGACCTCGGTGTTTTCAACAGGAAGGCTCACGAAGTTAAAATGAAGGAGGCATTGATCTGGAGCGGTGTTTGGATAGGACTGGCGCTTTTATTCAATGTTGCATTATATTATTACTACACACCGCCGGATGGATACACCAGAGCGGAATCCGCCCTTCAGTTCTTGACCGGATATGTGATTGAAAAATCCCTGAGCGTTGATAATATCTTTGTGTTTGTACTCATATTTACCTTCTTCAAAGTTCCGGCAATCTATCAGCATAAGGTTTTATTCTGGGGAATAATTGGCGCACTTGTTATGAGAGTAGTATTTATTTTTGCGGGCGTAGCGTTGATAAATAAATTCGCATGGATAATTTACGTATTCGGAGCATTTTTGATATTCACAGGCTTTAAACTTGTGATGCAGAAAGATAAGGAGATACACCCAGAAAAGAACCCGGTATTAAGGCTGTTTAAGAGATTCTTCCGTGTAAGTAATGAGTATCAAGACGGTAAGTTCTTCACCACAATGAATGCTAAAAGAGTGGCTACACCTCTTTTCGTTGTGCTTATTATGGTTGAAACAACAGACCTTATTTTCGCTATTGATTCAATTCCGGCAATTTTGGCGATAACCAAAGATCCGTTCATTGTCTACAGTTCAAATGTCTTTGCGATACTTGGTTTGAGGTCATTGTATTTTGCTCTTGCCGGACTTGTCAAACTCTTCAAATACCTGCATTATGGATTAGCGGCTATACTTGTTCTTGTTGGAACAAAAATGATCTTGAATCATTATTACTCGGCAAAGATTATCTCAACGGAGCTTTCGCTCATACTAATAGTAGTAATTCTTGCATTCTCGGTAATTGCATCTATATTGAAACCCATGGCAAAAGAAGCCTGAAACATCAGATGTGGGAACGAATCAGGCGTCTGTTCAGGCTGTTTTGAATCTGTAGAAACCCCTGATTCAGTGAATCGGGGGTTTTTGTTGAGGTGACATTTGTCATAAAACTGTATGATTCTTTTACATATATTAGTACAGATTTGCATTGAAAATGTGGTGAATATTGGACATATTTAGTCTTATATCAAAGGAAAAAACAGCAAAATTGAACGATAGATCAGTAGCAGACCTTAAAATTGGCGAAAGCGCGAAAATAACATCGGTTGGAGATGATTGTCTGGATATACACTGCCATTGCTTAAGGCTTATGGAGCTTGGCTTCACACCCGGACAGGAAGTAACTGTAGTTGCAAGGTCCCCTTTTAAGGATCCACTTGCTGTTTCAGTCCGCGGAACCATAATAGCCCTTCGTTCAGAGGAAGCTGAATGCATAAAAGTGAATCTTAATGGCAGTAAAAATTAAGCAGCAAAGCTGCCACAATAGCGAAGCCCCTGACACTTTAACAACGCACCCGAATTTACCTGTTATAGCACTGATCGGTATGCCGAACTCCGGCAAAACTACGTTATTCAACTCTCTGACAGGCTCGAACTTCAAAACTTCAAATTACCCGGGCGCAACTGTTGAATACTCTCTGGGTAAATTAAGTGATAAATTTGGATTTGAATCTGAAGTTATGGATTCACCCGGCATTATCAGCCTTAACCCAAGCTCTCCCGATGAAGTAGTAACAATTGACGGACTTTTCGATCACCCGCGGTTCGGGCTTCCCGACGTTGTTATAGTTACTTGTGATGCTACACAGCTTTCGCGCCAGCTCTTCCTTGTTAAGCAGGTAATAGATTCCGGATTTAAGACTGTTGTTGCATTAACAATGAATGACCTGCTTATCAAAAAGAATTTCGAGGTTTCTGCGGACAAACTGAGCTCAATTCTGGGCGCACCTGTTATCAAGATCAACAGCAAGAAGCTGGCCGGCATCACTGAATTAGCTGACACCGCCAGAAAGTTGTTTGAAGATGACTCAATTGAAAATTACAGGCTCAGAATACACAAGCCCGAACATCCGGTAGAAGAAGACATTGCGAAGTTGTATGATTATACAGAAGAAACCGAGCGCAAAGTTATCGAGCACGTTACAAACAAGCTTGATATTGATGAGATAAACAGGAAGAATTTCCACAGTCTTTCCAGAAAACCTGACCTGAATTCGCTGAAGCTTGATAAAGTATTTCTTCACCCTTTATGGGGAATAATCATATTCATTTTATCGATGGGAATAATTTTCACTTCAATATTCTGGATAGCCCAGCCGTTGATGGATCTGATTGATACCGGGTTCAGCAGTCTCAGCGGGGCAGTATCAGCTGCCCTTCCGCAGGACACCTGGTATAATGATCTGATTACCAACGGGCTCATAAACGGATTCGGTTCCGTTATGATATTCGTTCCGCAAATTGTAATTCTTTTTATACTGCTTGGACTCCTTGAAGATACGGGTTACCTTGCCAGGGCAGCAATGCTGATAGATAAGCCGCTTACAAAATTCGGGCTCAACGGCAGGTCATTTATTCCAATGCTTTCAGGTTATGCCTGTGCAATTCCGGCGATGATGGCAGCAAGGACTATTTCAAACCGTCATGAAAGATTCCTGACAATAATGGTAATACCGTTAATGAGCTGCAGCGCAAGACTTCCTGTCTATGCGCTTTTGTTAGCGTTTGTTGTGCCCCATGATAAACCATGGATAGCGGGGTTCGGCCTTGGAGGATTATACCTTTTCAGTATAATTGCAGGTGCTGTTGTTGCCGGGCTTTTGAGTAAGTTTAAAAAGACCGATGAGAAATCAACTTTCATGCTTGAGCTGCCACCTTACCGCGTTCCGGTTTTCAGGCATATATTAAAGAATACTTATTACAAAGCGCTTGTTTACGTTAAACAGGCAGGTCCTATCATAATTGTGATCTCGCTGGTCTTATGGGCATTAACCTATTTCCCGAATTATGATCCCAGGGTAGAAACCGGAAACGGAACGCAGTTTACTGAACAGCAGCTGAACTCAATGACTGAATCTGCAAGACTGAATACTTCATTCGCCGCAACAATCGGTAAGTATGTTTTTGAACCGGTGCTGGAACCTTTGGGATGGGATTGGCGTGTGGGGATATCGCTTATTTCAGCTTTTGCAGCCAGAGAGGTATTTGTCAGTTCAATGGCAATTACGTTCAATATCACTGATGAAGGTGAAGATGATGAAAATATGCAAAGGTCGCTTATTTCCACAATGCGCAGCGCGAAAAATGACGAAGGGAACCCAGTATTTACAACTGCATCTACGATTGCACTGATAATATATTTCATGTTCGCAATGCAGTGCCTTTCTACACTTGCCGTTGCCCGGAAAGAAACCGGCTCATGGAAAATACCAATGCTCCAACTGGTTATTTACACTATTATGGCTTATGTACTGGCATTTGTTGCACGTAACGGTTTGAATTTAATAGGTATACAATAGCGGCATACTATCCCCTGTTTAATGGTTTAATTTTTCAACAAAACCGCTTAAATTTGTATAATAATCGAAAGGATTTCAATTATGAGAAAAACTCCGGCATTTCTAACAATATCATTTTTGCTGATAGCAGTTATAATCGGATTCACTTCATCAGTTGCCAAGTCTGGTAAAGCAAACTGTGAGGCTTATCTGTATATATCAAACAATTCATTGTTTGAAATTAACGTAACAGTAGATGGATTCCCCAGCGGGAACCTGCTGGTTGGTAAGAGCAAGACTTATACAGTGAATCTCGCCAACGACCAGGGTAAGCGCATTAAAGTAAAAGTAGAATACCAGGATCCTGATTATATTGATCCGAAAGCAATAACTTACGTGACCAAGCAGAAAGTTGAGTGCGGCGGTAGTGATTCTGTATTTGTGGCTTTTTCCAAGTAGGCTATAGGAAAATTATCGTACATAAAAAAGCCCGCTTAATGCGGGCTTTAGAGTGTTTCGTCAAATCTTCACTTAACCACTACCATTTTCTTTGTTTCATACAAATTTCCGTCAACAAACATCGAGTAGAAATACAGCCCCGAAGCCATGTCATTTGCATTGAAGCTCAGAACATATTCCCCTGCCGGCAATTTTTTGTTCACAAGTGTTTTTACTTCTCTTCCCAGAATATCGAATATTACTATCTTCAAATCGGATTGCTTTACCAAAGAGTAGCTTATACTGGTTGTAGGGTTGAACGGGTTCGGGTAATTCTGGCTAAGCTTCATACTCAAAGGGACCTGGTTATTGTGAACTGCAATGGGATCGTATACTCTGAAATTCATACACCAGTTAACAAGCTGTCCCGTTAATGTATGGGAATTATTCAGCATCCTTAGCTTCCAGGTTCCGTGTAATTCGGTTTCATTGTAAACACTTAACACCTGTTCGGGTTTGAAGCTGCCGGTGAAAGGTGCAGTACTCTGAGTAATTGGAATTTCAGCCTCATCATCAAATGTAGTATTTGTATAATTGGCACCATTGCCTCCGTTACTAGTACTGAGCTCAGTATTGGATATACCTGAACGGTAAATCCAGATATAAAGGTCTTCATCGTTTGAATGATTGATCGATAAATTCACGTCAAGATCCAGCACCAGACCGTATTGCTCAATATATACTGAATCCATTGTAATCACTCCAAAAGGGAGCTCTCTCGGAACAGTATTTGAGCATTGATTCAGCCTGTCATAAATAATATATGAAAATAATTCAGAAGGGGGTACTGAACCGGGCGGATTCAGTCCTCTTGCGCCGACCGGAAGTGAACCTATTATGGTACCTGACGAATCCTGTGCAGCAAAATAATATTCAACTTTGCTTCTGATGGGCTGCCCGGGGATCAGGTACCTGAAAGTATCCTGACTGTGATAAAAGTGATTAGTTGGTGTAAAAGAACCTGCGCCCGTTCGATAATAAAGTCTTGGTGAATTAGAGCCGGATGCAATTCTATGTCCCGAGCGGATGATAACTTCTGCAATTCTGCTGCTGGTATCTGCGGTATTGTTAAGTGACTGGTGTTCAAAGTTTATTACGTAATCTTTATCCAAAACCAGAAGGAATGCAATTGCTGCTTTCACGATCTTAGTGATATATCCTATCTTCAGTGCACTGTATCTGTCATTAATAGTGTGATAATACCAATTGAAATCGGTGTGGCTTTCAACTGAGCCTATTGCTTTGAATCCTTTATCCCAAAAACTTCTATAGTCACTTAATCTTTCGTTCCAGTAGAATCTCGGAACAAGTTCAGTCCTGTAAACTGCACACGCCGATGATAACATATTTGCGTGGGGGAAAGAATTTGTATCCGTATTAATATCAAATTTGAGATCATTATTACTATCAAACCCGATCATATCCAGATTGATCACACCTATTATGGAATCACCTGCAGCATATGCCGAATCTGCATAGAGACAGCTCCCGCATCCTGATACTTCTTCTTCATCAAAAGCAATGAATACGATAGTATAATCCAGATCAAATTGTGAGAATATCCTTGCTGTTTCAATAACACCGCTTACTCCCGAGGCATTATCATCTGCTCCCGGAATAGTATCCGGTGAAGTATATGTAATTGCATCATAATGACCGCAGATGATCAACTTCTTGTCAGGATACTTTATGCCTGTTTTCACTCCGATAACATTTGTACCCGTGCTGCTGTACACCTGGTAGCGGGGATTGATGCCAAAATCCTGAAATCTCTCATAAATATAGTGCGACGCTTTTTCGTTACCGGTTGAATTGTAATACCGGGTAAGTATCCTGTAAGGCTGCCCGTCTATGGTGGCTGTTGTGTCTCCGGATAGAACCCGGATATACACAGCGAGATTTCCGGGATTCACATTCTGAATAACTGACTCAACAATAGGGCTGTAGCAGCTTTGAGAAATCAACTGTGATGAGTGTAGCTGAAACAACAGTATGAGTACCGGAAAAAGTGTTCTGAGTACAAACTGTAAAAGTGAAAAGTAAATCTTAAAGGCGGAGTGTGGGAACGAGTGCCTGTTCTCAACAGTATTCATTTATAACCTCTTTCTGTTCTTTCATAGCACTTAAACAAAATGAATAATTGTAATTAATTATTTAACCAGCACCATTTTCTTTGTTTCAAAAAGATTTCCATCTATAAACATAGAATAAAAATACAGCCCTGACGACATATCACTTGCATTGAAGCTCAGAACATATTCACCTGCAGGCAATTTAGTGTTCACAAGCGTCTTCACTTCCCTCCCAAGCACATCAAATATCAAGATACGTACTCCGGATTGTTTTATCAGTGAGTAACTTATATTTGTTGAAGCGTTAAACGGGTTAGGGTAATTCTGGCTAAGTTTCATTTTTACCGGTACGTGATTGTTCTCTACTGCAATTGGGTCGAAATATTGAAAATTCATGCACCAACTGAGAAGTTCACCCTGTACTACAGTTGAAAGATTCAGTATTCTCAGCCTCCACAATCCCTGAAGCTCTGTGTTATCAAGCACTGTTAATTCAGCTTCCGGCTTAAAATGTCCGGTAAAGGGTGGTGTCCCTTCTTTTATTGAGAGTTCAGCTTCATCATCAAACGTAGTGTTGGTGTAATTATCCCCTTCTCCTCCGTTCTCTTTGCTGAGCAAATGCATGGGTACGCCGTCCCGAATCAGCCAAATATAGAGATCCTGATCATTTGTATGATTGATAGAAAGGTTTACATCCAGATCCAGTATCAAGCCCCTGTTCGGTATGATTACCGAATCATACACAATTGTCTGGAATGGCAGCATCCTTGGAACTGTGTTGGAACACTGGCTCGACTGGTCAAAGATATAGTAATAGAAGAATTCCGGCGGAGGTACCGTACCCGGAGGTTCAAATCCCCTCCCGCCATAAGGAAGTGTCCCTATCATGTTACCCGAAGAATCCTGTGCTGCTACGTAGTACGAAACTTTGGTTCTCAGCGGATATCCGGGTAATAAGAACCTGAAAGTATCAAGATTATTATAGAAAGCATTCACTGAATTGAAATTTCCACCTTCGGATTTGTAATACAGTCTTGGGGCATTACCTGCTACGGCTATACCGTGCGCTGAGCTAATTACAAATTCCGCTACCCTTGCCGAAGTATCATTTGTGCTTCCCAACGGAGTGTGTTTGAAATTTATAGTATAATCATATTCAAGGACCAAAAGGCAAGCGGCGGCGGCTTTAGTAAGGCTTAAAAAGTACTGCTTGTTAAGATTGGGAAAATTATCATCTACCGTATGATAATTGGAATTGAAGTCAGAATAAGTGTCCTCGATAAGCAGAACCCCTTTGTAACCCCTTTCCAGAAATGACATTTCATCGCTTCCGGGTCCGGTCCGTTTAGGATTCAGATCCGGCAGGTAAACCTTAACCGCGCTGTACATTATCTCTGACAAAGAAACAGAGTTAGAATCACTTCCGACACTATGAACTCCGTCATTGTTAAAATCCCATGCTATCATATCCAGATTAATGACCGCAATAATAGAGTCCCCCTTTTTTTTGCAGGAATCAGCATAAGCATCACTTCCGAATAAAAAGCGCTCTTCTTCATCCCATGCTGCAAACACGATCGTGTAGGGCAGTTCATGTTCTGTCAGTATCCTTGCAATTTCAAGCACGGCCGCTGTACCTGAAGCATTGTCGTCTGCCCCGTGTGTAGTATCCGGAACGATACCGCTTACGTAATCATCATAATGGCAGCAAAGAATTATTTTCTGGTTCGGGAATTTGTTTCCGGGTTTAACTCCCAGAATATTCATTCCTGTCTGGCTGTACTGCCAATACTCTGCCTGGTACCCGAAACTTCTAAATCTCTCATACAGATACTGTGCAGCAAGAATATTACCATCCGATTTCCAGAATCTGGATATAATTCTCCGCGTTTCCGAGCCAATAATACAAGTCGTATCCCCGGTCAGCTCTCTGTTAAAACGGGAAAGTGAATCAAGGGATACTTTTGATATTACTGCTTCTACTTCAGGATGGTAACAGCTTTGGGAAAACAATTGAGGAAGTGTAATACTGCATACAACTATTAACTTCAAAAAAAACTTTGAGAATTTTCCGGTCAGAACTGACCGTTGTGTACACTGGATGGAGACTGGCAAAGAGAGCTTATGAATTGCATTCATAATAAGCCTCCCTGTAAGTTGTATTTCAAATATATGGCAGGAAACCCTATTTAGCAACTCAAAAAACAGAAATTATTAATTCTATATGAACGAGGAATTTTTCAACCTCTTAATCGATCTTAACTTCTATTTTAATATGAATACAATACCTGATTTAAACTGAAAAAAACTGTATTCCCTGCCGCCGCCTCCCACATCCATCTCAGCTGCACCAACATAAACACTTTCAAGTGAAAGCATTGCCCAGTTGTTCAGATAATATTCACCCCCTGCCCTTAGATTATACATAACCAATACATCTATATGGCTTCCGCCGTTACCGTAACTAGCGTAAACCTTGCTTCCGCCAATTCCCAGAGCAGTATAAATATTCCCCTTATTGAGCGGAAATCTGTATTTCACAATGGGCGAATATTGATGGATAGTGAAACTCCTTTCAATATTTCTTTGCAGATATTGATCGTAAGCAGTTTCGTTCCCAAATGAGAGGTCATAGTTAAAGCCTATGTACCAGTTCTTCCCGGTATGGACTTCGGCAGTAATATCGGCGCAAAATCCATGCGGTATATTTGCATTTGATATAGAGGCTATCCCTGAATAACTTGTGTAAGCTGTGTGATAACCCGCCTTTAATGAAAGTAATGATTCGAAATTGTATTTTCTATTTTGAGATAAAGAGATGGTGAAAGTAAACATTAAGAGCAAAAAGCCAACAATCGAAAATTTCATGTGGTTGTTATTTTAAGAGCATCATTTTTTTTGATTCGAAATAATCACGTGATCGCAATACACAAAAATATACACCGCTCGCATAATTTGATGCATCCCAGTCAGCACTATAACTGCCCGCGTTCATTTGCTCTTTCACAAGCTTTGTAATTTCCCTGCCATTTATATCATATATAATCAATTCAACAAATCCGGTTTTGGGCAGATCGAATTTTATGTTTGTTACAGGATTGAATGGGTTTGGATAGTTTTGCGAAAGTTGAAATTTATCGGGAACTTCAAATGAAATGTTTACAACACCTATCAACTCATTTAGTGGTCTTCGCCAAACGCCATACTGATATGTACCAATAAAGGCATAATTATTTGAAAAACAAATTGATTTAATGTATTGGTAATTTAGATTCTCCAATCCCTGATTCCTCTGGATCCAATTTACACCAAGATTTGTGGATTGGTACACACCATAATTCGTTCCGACGAAAACATTCATTCCGTTCATAGTCATAGAGTAAGGTGTAAGGCTGGATAATGATGTTATACTCCAATTAAAGCCTCTGTTTGTAGAAATATAAACATTTGCATCACCACCTGCGAAGGTAACGGAGTCATTTGTTGACAGACAATCAATTTCATTATTTGAATAAAAAAAAGTTTGACTCCAATTCACTCCGAAATCTGTTGAAACATAAACTTTTCCTCCACTTCCACCGGTTCCGACATAAACTGAAGCCCCTTCAATTGCCAATGAAACGACATATTCGGAATTAAAGGGTATAAAATTCCAGTTTCCCCCATAATTTGTTGATCTAAATACTCCCCGACTTTCAACAGGGTTTACCGTTCCAGCATAAACGTAAGGTCCTTCAGCTTCGAGTATCCATACAAATGGACCGCTCAATGTTGTGGGTATCCACAGTTCACCATAATTAGTAGTTTTATATACACCATTTGAGGTACTTGCATAAACAATAGAATCATTTGATGCAAGCGTTCGTCCAGAGGAGTTATTGACCAATGACCAATTCATACCGTTATTTATTGTACGGTATATTCCATTATCAAGAGCAGCAAACACTATTGAATCACATTTTGTTATGGATAAACAGCTCATATTTCCGAATTGGCCAATCTGTACCCATTGGGAAATTGTTATTTGAATATTCAGAAATATGATAAACAAAAAAAACTTACTCATAACGCTATTGTTCTTCATTTGAAGTTAGCTTTTGGATTCTAACATATCACGCAAATATTTGAATTTACAAAACTTTAAGATACATAATTTCAGAGTATTAGAATATAAAAATCTATTTCAATAATACCATTTTCATAGATTTAAGGTAATCCCCAGAGTTCAACCTGCAAATATATACACCGCTGGCATAATTTGATGCATCCCAATCTGTGCTGTAACTACCAGCATTCATCTGTTTCTGAACAAGCTTTGTGATTTCTCTGCCGTTTATATCATAAATAGTCAATTCAACAAATCCGGACTTTGGAAGATCAAATTTGATGTTTGTCACCGGATTGAACGGGTTGGGGTAGTTTTGGGATAAAGAATAGCTCATTACTATTTGTGTCTGAATATTATTGACAGGGATCAAAACGCCGCTGTTTGTAGTTTTCAGGATTGCGCCACCTGACCCGACAACGTAACCGGTATCAGCACTCGTAAAGAATACCGATGCTAGGTTCTTTCCGGTAAATCGGGATGGGGTGAACCAGTTTTCACCATTGTTCGTTGTCTTCAGGAAAATACCGGTTTCTCCGGTAATATAGCCTGTATTCGCAACCGGAAAATAAACGGATCTGTAATCATCATATGTCTGA
>JAUQWT010000159.1 GCA_030835005.1 Ignavibacteria bacterium
ATATGATTTTAAGTGAAACATTAATAATTAGTTAATTAAATTCATTACTGCATATAAAAAACCGCACGCGATTCATACCATAGCGAAAGAGTTATAGAACCCCTTTCAACACAGTGGGTGAGTGCCGAAATGTCGTTTACGTCCACTGATCCCGGAAGCAGTGATGCTTACGCATCACACAGGATATCAAAGCACAAGGCTTTGAGCGAGGCCTGTAATTGACATTATATCGAGCTGTCTCCCCAATTAAATAGTGTTGGTTCTATTTAATTTTTGGCTACGGCTGGCCGGTGCGGTTAATTTTAAAAAACCCGTTTATGAAAGAACGAAAACTAAAAAATTAAGTATTGCTATCAATATAATCATTGATTTCTTTTACCTGGGAATTTAGCCCTGTGATAAGCGCTTTATAGTTCTGATCGAGAATAAAGCTGCTCGATTTTTCCCTGTAATAATTCTCCGCAATATTCAACGCAGAAACTATAGCAACAGTGAAATCAGTCTGATTCGGGATATCGTTCTGTACTTTATGCATTAAGGTATCTACATACTGGGCACTTTTTTCAAGAAGCTCAACATCATCGCCTTTCAAAGTATAGTGATTATTGAAGATCTTGATCCTGATATCCTTAGATTCCATTGATTTATTAATTTTAAGTTTTACCTTTTTTTACCGACCAATATTTCAGAAAAACAACAAATAATCTTTAACCCAAACGGATGGATGTATTTGATCTAAAAATTATTGTTTGTTTTCTGCTCAAGATGCGCATCAAGTCTTAACATAAGCTCACGTATCCTTGATTTAAGCTGAGTCTTGTCTTCGCCTGAAATCTTATTCTTTCTTTCATCAAGCAGCTTATTCTTGAATTCAGAAATTTCCTTATCTTTAACCGTAAGTTCAGAATTTTTATTCGATATTTCTATCTTAGAATCGCTCAAAGCAACTTCCAGATCTTTAACCTTCTCTTTAAGCAATTTGTTCTCATCTTTGGCAAGATTGTACTTCTCGGCCAATACCTTAACTTTACCGAACATTTTTTCAAGTTCGCTCTTAAGGCCGGAATCATTAACTTTTAGAACCGGGTTATCCATTATTTTCTTAGTTCTGCATTAAGTTTCTTATTAAGATCTGCAACAATCTTCTCCTGGATCTTGTTGATCTCCTCGTTTGTCAAAGTCTTATCATCTGAGCGGAACTCCATAGTATATGTATAGCTTAGCTTCCCGCTTTGATTCTCAGGTTTATAGATGTCATACAGTCTAAGCTTCTTCAACAGGTTCTCGGTCTTTGCCTCAAGTATAACTTTTTCTATCTCGCCTTCCTTTATCCCTGAATCGGCTACAATTGACAAATCTCTTAAAACCGGCGGAAAATTGGAATACTCCTTAAACGTTATTTCTTTGCTGCTTAAACTAAACAGGGAATTTCGCATACCAATACCGGCATTTCAATGTTATTTTTCTTTAAAAATTTATCCGAAAAACCGGATACTGTTGCTGCAGTAATTCCTCTGGATTCATAAACAAGCTGAAACTTGAAGTTACCGCCATAATTATAATAATTAATGTTGTTAATTTCAACATTCAATTTTTCAAGCAATCCTTTAAGCTCTGCTTTTATATCCAATAAATCAAAATACCTTGGCTTACTATCGTGAGATTCAACATCATAATAGCCTGCTAAAGTGATTAATAGTGACTTATTCTGCACAATTTCGCCGTTTTTGCCATAATTGAAAATATTCCCGATCTCAAAGAGCTTGAGAGAATTGTTCATATGCTCAAAATTCGATTTTATCACCTCAAACATGCTTAAATAAAGATTTGTCCTCAAAACAGACATTTGGTCACTTGAAGGATTCAAAACAGAGACATAATCCTCCCTGAACGAAGCAGCAAGTTTCTCATCGATCAAAGAATTAGTGACAATACTGTGAAATCCCCTCCCGATCAAAAAACTCTGGACCTTTTGAATGAAATCATATTCCTTGTTGTAAAAATCCTTAGTATCAAGATAAACGGTATCATAGTCAGTCTCTTTAATTTTGTCATAACCATCAAGCCTCAGTACTTCTTCAATCAGGTCAATTTCCCTGCAAAGATCTTCACGCCTTGACTGCGGAATATCAAACAACAATTTCCCGTCTCCGGATTCACTTATAAAATTTATATCTATTTTGCCCAGCAGCTTTATGACATGATCTTTTTCAAATGTATTGCCGGCAATACGGTTAAGGTGTGATATCCTCATTTCAACATTTAGTTTAGGCAGTATATTCGGATATTCATCTATAAATCCGGAAGCTATTTCCCCGCCGCCCAGTTCCGAAATTAACATGGCTGCGCGCCTGCATGCCCATGCAGTTCTGTCTATGTCAACACCGCGCTCAAACCTGTAGGATGAATCGGTTTGAAGTCCTAAAAATTTCGAAGACTTCCTTGTCAGTACGGGATCAAAATACGCACTTTCAATGAAAACATCTTTTGTGTCATTGCTGATCTCAGAATTAGCGCCACCCATTATTCCCGCAAGAGCCACTGGCTTATCACCATCACAGATGAGCAGAACGTCATCCCTTAGGTTTCTTTCTTTCCCGTCAAGTGTTGTGAATTTCTTTTCACTTCCTGCACTTTTAACAATTATCTTCTTACCGCCTATTTTAGTGTGATCAAATGCGTGCAGGGGCTGACCGCACTCCATCATAACATAATTGGTAACATCAACAACATTATTTATTGGCCTCAGTCCGACTGATTGCAGATAGTCCTTTAACCAAGCGGGAGATTCCTTAACACTGATTCCTTTAACCAGCGAACCGCAATATCTTAAGCACCCTTTAGGATTAGCGATCTCGACCTTTATATTTTTGGCAATATCGTTTCCATTTTCATTAATCTTAACAACTGGTTCTTTTATCTTATTACCTGTAAGCGCGCCAAGTTCTCTTGCAATTCCGATATGTGAAAGCAAGTCTCCTCTGTTAGGCGTGATACTGATCTCTATTATGATATCATCCTGCTTCAGATATTTTGCAAAGGGTGTCCCTATTGGCAATTCAGTCTGTAAAACCATTATTCCTGTATGGTCGTCACCGAGATTCAGCTCTTTTGCAGAACATATCATCCCTTCAGAAACTTCGCCGCGCAGTTTTGCTTTCTTTATTTCAAATTCGCCATTTGGTATTATTGCTCCAACAAGAGCTACGCAAACTGTTTGTCCGGTATCTACATTTGGCGCTCCACAGACTATATTAAGTATTTCTCCGGTTCCCGCATCAACTTTACAAACACTTAATTTATCAGCATTTGGGTGTTTTGTTCTTTCGATAACTTTGCCAATAACAAATTTGTCCAGTTTTTTCTGCTGATCTTCAACACTTTCAACTTCAATGCCAAGTGAAGTCAAACCCTTCACAATATCATCTACTCTCAGGTCTATATCAACATATTGCCGCAGCCATTTTAGTGAAATTTTCATGATTTGCAAATATACTTATCGGTATTTTAACTATAAAGGAATGAATTTATGCGATTTCCGGAAGTGATACTTAATGCACAAATGTTAACTTGACCCTTTTAGACTTCCACACATATATAGAAATTGCAGCTGCCACAACTGTTTTAAATGCAAGCTTCTGCCACAATAGTGCGGGATTATCCGCAAGTGAGCCAAAAACAAGAAAAGCAATTCCTTCAATGACTACTTCTGCAATAACATAAATCATAATATACAGCGGAAATCTCCTGTTCCTTTTATAAAAAAAGTAGAAGACTACGAAAGAGAGAAAAGCAAATACCAGGCTGGCCGCAAGCTCATAATAAACAAATACATTATATAAAAAAGGATCCGCTGCCCCTTTTCCTTTTATTAGTACGTCTTTTTCTCCAAGCAGTTTGTAAAACAATTGCAGATTCCCGATCCACGTAATTGCATTTAAGATTATGAACACCTGTATCAGTATCAGCCACCCGCCAAGTGTATCGGTATTCAGTACCTTTTCTTTCTTTTCAACTATCATTTACAAAGATAATTAAATACCAAACAAAAAAGGCATCTTAAAAAAGATGCCTTTAGTTGAAATATGAATTAATGTCTAATACAGGAGATAACTATTTTACCAGAAGCATCTTTTTTGATTGCACATAATCACCGGCGATCATTGTGTAATAATACGTTCCGCTTGCAAGTGATGAGGCGTCAAAATTAATCTCATACTCACCGGAATTTAGATACTCATTTACAGGAACACTTACTTCCCTTCCGATTGCATCATGGATAACAATCTTCACAACACCGGATAACGGTACACTGAATTTAATATTAGTAACCGGATTGAATGGATTAGGATAGTTCTGCCCCAGGCTGTAATTATCGAGAATTGAATTGCCAACCGGTTCAATACCTGTTGTTATCTGGCCTTTGCTTATACCGCCATTAGAGCGTACTGCATAAAACGTCAGGCCCGATGCTCTGTCTTTAGTAATATGCCTGTAATTTCCGGCAGGCGCATTATAGTTTTGTGTCCATGTAAGACCGATATTCTGTGTAATATATATTTGTGTTGACTGCCTGGTGGCAAGATACATATTACCAGATCCGGTTATTCCCGAAATTACTGCTGTTCCGGGCAGCGGACTGAGGGTGTTCTGCCATGTAGAGCCGCCGTTGCTTGTCACTAGCATTCCAGTGCCGCCTGTCATGCCTATTAATGGATTGTTGAACCAAATAGCGTATGAATCAGTTTGTCCCGTTGTCGTTTGCACAGCCCAGCTAACCAGTGTTAGTGTTTTATAAACTCTTGTATTTGTCGTTCCGAACCAAACCCCTGCACTCACGTCAAAGAAAAATGAGTTATTGTAGCCGGTTTCAGATCCAGCCTGTGGTAGATAAAAACTCGAGGAATCCCATGTTACGCCTCCATTTGTTGTACCCCAAAGCGACCATCTTCCGCCAACCGGATCGCCTACCATGAAT
>JAUQWT010000160.1 GCA_030835005.1 Ignavibacteria bacterium
TTGGCATTAAGTCTGACCAGAGGCAAGGGGAAAAGGGGCACAACAGCCTTCAGGATTAGAAATAATATGTACACAGCAAAATGCATTCTCAAAACTAACCAAAAAACATTCATATATCAATTAGATTCGCCAATACCCTAAAGGCTTTATGTCACATTGCATTGACTATAATAAGCAAGTGCGTTTTGTTATATTTGTATTTTATGTCACAATCATAATATGAAATACAGACAACTCGGGAAATACGGCTTAAGATTGTCTTCCATAGGTATTGGCAGCTGGCTTACTTACGGAATGGGAATAAATGATAAAACCGCACTTAAATGCATAAATACAGCTATTGAGCACGGGATCATATTCATTGATACAGCTGATATTTACAACAAGGGCGGGGCAGAAACTTCGCTTGGCAAAATACTCTTCGATGAGATTAGAGTAAGGCGCGAAAATATAGTCCTTGCTTCAAAGTGCTTCTGGCCTATGTCGCCGAATCCAAATGATCAGGGTCTTTCGCGTAAACACATTGTGGAATCAGTTAATGCCTCGCTTAAAAGATTGAAAACTGATTATATCGACCTGTACCAGTGCCATCGACATGATCCTTCTGTTCCGATGGAAGAGATTTGCCGTGCATTTGATGATCTAATAAGACAAGGAAAGCTTATTTATTGGGGAGTCAGTGTATGGTCAGCAGAGAATATAGAAGAGGCGGCCGCAGAATGCGAAAAGCATAACCTGCACCGGCCTGTCAGTAACCAGCCTCAGTACAGTATTATACGCCCGCAGATTGAAACCGACGGAGTGATGGCGGCATGCGAAAAATATGGCATGGGTGAAGTTGTGTGGTCTCCTATGGCGCAGGGGCTCTTAAGCGGTAAATATTCCGGGGGAAATATCCCCGTTGATTCACGCGCCGCACATGATAGAATGGGTGTTTTTATGAAAGATGCCGTTGCTGATAAAGCTCTGCTTGCAAAGGTTGATAATTTTAAGAAATACGCCGAAAGTCTTGGGCACACTGCGGCGCAGCTTGCGCTTGCTTGGTGCCTCAGGAAAAATAATATCACAAGCGCCATTACAAGCGCTTCACGGCCTGAACAGATCATAGAAAACTGTGCAGCTGCGGATATTGAGTTCACACGTGAAATGGAGAAAAGGGTAAAGGAGATATTTGTCTAAATTGAAGCTTGCAGTTATTGGGGAGCCTTGTATGGATTACATTTACCGCGGAACCGGTTCCACAACCAAACAGTTCGGCGGCATCCTGTATTCTGCCGTATCTCTTGCTGTCATTTCTTCCGGCAAAGCTGATGTTTACCCGGTTATGAATCTTGGAGATGATGAGTTCAAACATATAAGCAACTTCCTGAAGAAATTCCCGAATCTGAAACAGGATCATATATTCAGATCAAAACATAATACGAGAGTCGTGAACCTGTTTTATAAAGATGAAGCATCCGTTCTGAATGTATCCACAAAAAAAACATATGACCGCGAGGAAAACTCAACCGAGCCGACCCTCCCCGTAAAACTAGAGCAGATAAAAGATCTGCTGAAAGGATTGGATGGAATACTTATCAATCTCGTTTCCGGAGTAGATATTGAGCTGGATACATTGCTTATGATAAGAGATAATTTCCGGGGATATATCCATATGGATCTGCATAATCTTGTAATGAAGACATTTCCTGACGGCACAAGAAAACAAATGCCTGTTGATAACTGGCAGCAATGGGTTAATGCGTGCAATACACTGCAGATGAACGAATCCGAAATGGCAATTTTTACCGGTGATAATGTAACCGAGTATGAAACTGCAGAAAGAATTCTGGCAGGAGGAAATGTGAAGTGCCTGGTTGTCACCCGCGGAAGACAGGGAGTAAGTTTATATACCAGAAAAACCAAGATCGAAGGCTCGGATAATTATTACGATCTGAATAAAGTTGATCTACCTTCGATAGACAGCCCGGATTTTGTTGATTCAACCGGCTGCGGCGATGTTCTGGCATCAGCTTTTTTTTACAAAAATGCTGAATTGAAATGTAAAGACTTCACTAAAGCACTGCATTACGCAAACAAGATGGCAAGCGTGAACGCGTCA
Organism: Ignavibacteria bacterium; assembly: GCA_030835005.1. Taxonomy (GTDB): domain Bacteria; phylum Bacteroidota; class Ignavibacteria; order Tepidaquicellales; family OLB5; genus OLB5. The sequence goes on from JAUQWT010000160.1 coordinate 2,102, forward strand.
CTGCACGGCGTCGAAGATCTAAACGGCTTGAGTTTGTGAAATTAACCGTCGTGTCAGATCCTCTCCAAAGGAGTTCTTCCAACAGACCTGACTCATACTAGATTTTCGATCGCACAATCTGCTTTTTGTGCAAAATGAAATTATAGAATAGAGATTGATAGAAACCAAAAAAATATTATTAACAGGTGCCAACGGGCTCCTTGGGCAGAAAGTAGCCGAACTTTTCCGCCATGAAACTTCCCATGAGCTTATCTTAACCGATCTGCATGAGAATGCATTTGAACCGCGCGGATTTGACTACTTCCCGCTTGATATTACCAGGAAGGAAGACGTAAAAGATGCATTTAAAAAATACACGCCTTCGGTTATCATTAACTGTGCCGCATACACAAATGTTGATGGATGCGAAACAGAACGCGAACTGAGCTGGAAAGTTAATGTTGATGCAGTAAAGCACTTTATTATCGCTTCAAGAGTAAACTCAGCTAAGATAGTTCACATATCAACAGATTATATCTTTGACGGTAAATCCGGAAACTACTCTGAGACATCAAAGCCAAACCCGATAAGCTATTACGGCAAAAGCAAACTGGCTGCGGAAAATGCGCTTATAACCAGCGGAGTTGATTTTACTATTGTAAGAACCATGGTTTTGTATGGAACAGGCAGAAATCTGCGCCCGAATTTTGTTACCTGGCTTGTAAACATGCTGGCTGAAAAAAATTCAGTCAGAATTGTTGACGACCAGTTTGGCATGCCTACAATTGTAGATGACCTTGGATGGGGACTTGTGAAAATTGTTAACATGGGAAAATCCGGAATATACAATATTTGCGGCAGTGAGTACTTGAGCCGTTATGAATTTGCTGTCAAGATAGCGGGTGTCTTCAGGCTTAATGAGAATTTTATTGTTCCTGTAAAAACCGGCGACCTTAACCAGGCAGCTCCAAGGCCTATGAATTCAAGCTTCATTTTACTTAAAGCACAAACAGATCTTGGCATCAAGCCGCTCAACGTAACAGAAGGATTAAGCCTGCTAAAGATACAGCTCGGACTTTAACATTGGCAGCAGCACAGACACTTGTCCGCCAACTGGCGCGATTCTTGCATGTGCTTGGAGAAACTTGAAGTATGTTTAAATTTAATTTTCGTAATTCATAATTTTTAATTCCAAATTGAACTGATCATGTTAGATATAAAACTGATAAGGGAGAATCCCGATAACATAAAGAGAAAGCTTGCAATTCGCGGAGAAAAAACGGGCAGCGTAGATAAGATCCTCGCACTTGATATAACACGCAGGGAGTTTATTGGCGAAGTTGAAAAACTTAAAAGCCTGCGCAACGCTGTATCGCAGGAAATCGCAGTAATGAAAAAAGAAGGCAAAGATGCATCAGCGAAAATAGCTGATATGAAGAAAGTATCGGATGATATCAAAGCAATTGATGAACGACTTGCCGAAGCCGAAAAGATGATCGACGAAGTTCTTCGTGATATTCCCAATATTGCCGAGGACTCCGTTCCCGAAGGCAAAAGCTCTGATGACAATGTTGAATTCCGTATTTGGGGA
>JAUQWT010000161.1 GCA_030835005.1 Ignavibacteria bacterium
AGAGGAAGCAACAAATGAAATTTCATAATCCCCAGCGTTCAAATCATCCTTCACCGGGACAGCAACTTCTCGGCCCGTAATATCGTAAACTGTCAGTTTGGTAAAGCCGCTCTCGGGTAGCGAGAATCTTATCCTTGTGGATGGATTGAATGGATTTGGGTAGTTCTGATGCAGCTTATACTCCCCGGGCACAAATGTTGATACAGGCTGAATCCCGATTGGATTCTGAAATTTGAATAGCGCAAATACAGGAATATGGTCGGAGGCATAATGCAAAGCATCTGCTATTAACTGGCCTACTGCAATATTTGGCGGCCTGTTAATTGAATCATTAAAATGCAGTCCGTCATTACCGTATGCAGTTAAAGTACCCGGAATAATTGAGACTCCACCCTCCAGATTTACCCCTGTTGAGTATAATATCAAATCAAACCTGTCATCCATACCTCCTGTTGCCCCGCCGCCGAATTGCCTCACCCGGGGGGACTGAGTGTGATACATCGCATAGGCAGAGTTGTTCCAAGAACCTGTAAGATTAAGCATATCATAAAAATGACCCTGGTTCCCCGAAACAACCTGAAGCAGTTTTGTATATGCAATTTCATTTGAGCTGTAAATATTAAAGTCACCGCATACGATAAAATTGGAATTATCAGGCAGTGCATTTGTCACTTTTCTTAGGCTGTCAACTTCTCGTCCGCGTTGTTGTATATCCGGCGATGTATTCCCCGCTTTCAGATGCAAAGCATATATCCGCAAAGTATCGGATGTTCCAAGGTGAACGAGCTTAAATTCATTGATATCCCGCAGTTCTGTGCGTATTGGTGTATTGCTTAAGAATGCATATTTTGAAGATTTAAAGAAGATCGCATTATCAGTATCAAAACCATCAATAAATGAACCTGCCGCATATGTTCCCAAACCAAGAGGATTGAGTATGCGGTCCCTGATATTATTCACAGCAGACTGCGAGATGATCTCTTCTGCTACAAGAATATCCGGATTTGAGTTCTGCAATACAGTGCGGAAAAAAACATTCCGGTTGGTATCGGTATTAAGGTTCAGAAAATTATAAGACATGATCTTCGAAGTATCCTGGGCTAAAGAATAGCAGGTAGAAAACAGAGCTATAATCAACAAAAAGCAGATTTGTATTAGTTTTTTCATATTTCACAAAATACCAGAAAATTATTCCTCATTCAATTTTATAATTAAAGTTAATAATGATATTTTTGTATTGATGACAAGAATATATAATGTAAAATCACCCGCTAAGATCAATATTGGCCTCAGGGTGCTTTCCAAAAGAAAAGATGGTTTCCACAATATTGAAACGATCTTTTATCCGGTCAAACTTTTCGACACTATCAGTGTAAAGATACGGGAAACTGAGGGCAGTACTGATGTAGTGACTGTAAATACATCCGGAACTAATAAAATAAGCAGGAAAAAGAACATCTGTTACAAAGCGGCTATAAATTACCTGAAGGCATTCAGGACTGAAGTTCATTACTGGATAGATATAAACATTAAGAAAGTAATTCCGATCGGTGCAGGACTTGGCGGCGGAAGCTCTGATGCTGCAAGCATGTTAAAAATATTGGATAGACATTTCAGGAAGAGAAAACAGACATTATCCACCAAAGCAAAGCATAATGCAAAATTGAAAAAGCTTGCACTTTCTCTGGGAAGCGACGTCCCGTTTTTCCTGGCAAGTAAACCTGCCTATGCAGCCGGAAGAGGAGAGAGACTGAAACTTCTCCCCTATTTCAAACTGAACGGTAAGATACTCATTGTGAACCCGGGAATAAACGTTTCTACTTCCTGGGCGTACAAAACGCTAAGGATCAAAACAGAAAAATCAGCAAAACTGAGCGGTGTGAAAAAGTTTTCAACTGAAGATATCAGGCTTATGACGAATGATTTCGAACGGGTTATATTCAGGAAATATCCGGTCATTGAGAATATCAAATACGACATGATGGCTCTGGGAGCTAAGTTTGCATTAATGAGCGGAAGCGGGTCAACTGTCTATGGAATATTTGCACCAGGCAGAATCAAAGTTGCTGAAAGGCATTTTAGGAAAAGGAAGTTTAATGTGTTTTCTGAGTAAGAAAGCGGGCAAGCTTCTCGTTTGAGTAGCCTGCCCTTTTAATAATTAGAAATTCACTGAAAGATTAAATGTCGGTATCTGCTTGATTTCGTAAGTATAAGGAGATACACGGTTCTGCATTCTGAAACCGGTCTGAACTTTCAGCTTTTGGTTAAAAGTTGATATCACCCAAGCAGCATCGGCTGCGCTCAATATGTGATTTACAATAGCAGTTATGGGTCCTATTTTGGCATAATCATAAAAATCATTAGCTTTTTGTCTTTCCTGCGCGTAAGCAGTGAAAACGGGATCGTGATAGGTTTCGAAATAATAAGGACTACCCGGATCGTACGTCGGAGCATGATTCAGATTCTTCCAGCCGGCTTGAAAATTCTGATACTTACCGATAAGCTCATAATACTGCTGTGAATTGTATTCAGGCATTGTGTGCGAAAAATTCACTCTTTCACACGCCATTATCTGCTCTCTTAGAACGTTCTTGTCCGGTTCATCGGGATTTATCTGTCCGTTATCGCGGAAAGGTCCATCCTTAAGCCAGCGGGCGTAAGTCCTCACGTCCCAATTTGCATCAGCATACGCCTGGTATTCATCGGTTTTAGAATTCCCCTTGCCGTCAAAATAGAAATATGTACCCCACGCCAGCAGTTCAACAGCAAAGAATATTCCGGCCTTAAGGTAGTTTTCACCGTAGAACTCACCCGCACCGGGAAGAAGAGCAGAAAGCAGAATTCCAAGTCCTATGGATTTCTTCTTTTTCTGCTGCTGATAATTTATATCAAAAGAGGAAAAGTCCTTTTCCGGTGCAGACGTATTCAACAGAAGATTTCTCTGTGGAACAGTGTTAGATGCCGATTCTGTTGTCAAGATCTTATCATCCATAATAAGACCGGATCTTGATTCACTTAACTTCAGTTTCGAATCCGTGATGTTTTGAGAATACAAAATCCCTGAGCAAAAAACAATTGCCAGGAACAACGCCGGTTTCAGGAAGGTGATTTTCATTTTCGTTAATAATTTACTTTGTATAAAAAAAGAGCGTTAGCCGGTACATAATGTATCCTCATTTCTTCTCCTTTTTTGAATTTTTCATTGAATTCCTTAATTGAAAGTTTCCCGGAAGCAACTTTTATCATTGCCCCTACAATCGCTCTGACCATAGAATGCAAAAACCTGTTGGCGCAAATTTCGAACTTCATTACTCCGCCGCTGCTTTTAACGATCTTTGCATACAGCACTTCAGCCCGGAAATTATGTTTATCACTTCTGTTTTTGCACAAGCTTTTGAATGAATGAACGCCTTCAATAAGTTTGCAAAAATCTTTCGCTAAATCAATATCAAATTCTGTTTTGATGCAATACAGTTTTTCTCTATTGAGAGCATGCCTTTTTGTTGACAATAAATATCTGTAAATACGGCTTTTAGCGCTGTATCGGGAATGGAATCTTTCATCAACAATTGCAGCCCTATTGATTAAGATATCTTTCGGCAATATGCCGTTCATCCTGTACTTGATAGCCTGTATCCCGTATTTCCCGGCGGCTTCCCTGCTGATCTTGAAGTTCGCAGTCTGCGTGTAAGCATGAACACCGGAATCGGTTCTGCCTGCGCCGGTTAACTTAATAATTTCGCCCGGAAAAAGAACTTGTAAAGATTCTTCTATAGTCTTCTGTATTGTTTTATTCTTTGATGTTGCTGACTGCCGCTGCCATCCGAAATAGTTCTTGCCGTCATATTCAATATCCAGCCTGATATTAAGCTGTTTTCCTTTATCAGCCAACTCAAAACCACTTGGTCAGTTTCAGTTTGATACCGTCTATCTTATTAAAATGCTTTTGCACCCCGGCATTCAAAGTAAATCCTCCCGAACCCTTTTGTTTCAACTCGTCATTATAACCGTTGGCAGCAAATACTGCGCTGATTCCGCTGATAACATGATTTATGAGAACTGCTCCAATTACAAACAACCTGTCATTAAGCGTGCGGTCTCCGGCGATCTTATCAGACCTGTACTGCAGCCTTTCACTTTCTGAATTCCAATAAAACCCGTAACCAAGCTCAGGATAATACAATTTATCATACTCGCCAAATCGCAGCTTTTCATTATTGTATTCATCCACATTGCTGTAATTGGCAATATCAACAAAGAACTTATCATCTTTATCTTTGCCCGAAACCTGTACACCTGCGTGAACTGATGCATAATTATAAGCATCATCAAGCAGCCAGTTGCCGTATATTGTAAATGCCGCATAGGTAAGCCAGATAGCAGCTTCTGAAATCATGAAATATTTCCCTGTTTCAAACCTGTTGGCATAAACGTGACCCATACCGGGAATCAAAAGACCATAGATAAATGCAAGCCCGGGAGATTTTTTTGAACGGCTCACCGTGGTTTTCCTGCTGTCTGAAAGCGAATCATAGAAGCTCAGGCTGCTCTTAAGGCTTTGGCTGCTCTTCCATCGTTCAAGATCAGTTAATTTATTATCACCGAATTTGAGTTCAGTATTCTGGGCAAATACGGAAAGGGGAATCGTAAAAACTATAATCAGTTTCAGGAATCTCATGTACTTTTGTTTATATTTTTAATTTCGTTTACTGTAAAGCTTTTTCCATCACTTTGATGAATTCTTCGGGCTTAAGGAATCCCGTAACTCTGAGGTCTTCACGTTCTTTACCGTTCTTATCAATAAATGCCACAACGGGAAGTCCCTGAATTTTGAATTTACCTTCGATTTCCTTATCACCTTTGGTCAGGTCAACTTTGATATTATTGAATTTCTTCGAAAGCTCTATTATCTTCGGATCAACATAAGTGTATTTATCAAGCTCCTTGCATTGTGCACACCAATCGGCATAGAAATCTATTATAGTAGGCTTATCCTTAGATCTAGCTATTGAAGCGTCTATCAGCGGCTGAGTTTGTATCAACTGCCATTCATACTTGCCAGCTATTGACTGCGGTTCTTCACCGAAGTGTAGATTCATAGAGCCCCAGATAATGCCGGCAATGGCAATCGCATACTTTATTCTGGTATAGGTAGGCGCATTTATTGCTTTTCTGTCAATCAGTATAAGATAAACTCCGGCAAGTATCAGGAAAATCGGAAAAATTATCTCGTAAAGCTCAACTGACATAAGCGGCTGAGCAGTGTAAAGAGCCAGACCCAGCATCATAAGCCCGAAAATTATCTTGACGCCTTCCATCCACTCGCCCGAACGCGGGAGCTTTGTTATCGAGCTTGAAAATATCGCCAGGAAAATATACGGCAAACCCAAGCCCAGAGAAAGAACAAAAAACATAATGAAACCAAGGAACGGGCTGCCGACTTGTCCCACATAAACAAGCAGGCTAAGTACAAGCGGTCCGATG
>JAUQWT010000162.1 GCA_030835005.1 Ignavibacteria bacterium
CCGTTTTTTGGGTTACTCAAGGCTCAATTTTAGATCCTGTTTCCTGTACATAATTTTCAGAATTATATCAATTTTGGCTACTTTCATATACTTGATTTAATCAGTTCAAATATGAATAATTGTTTATATTTTCACATAATTACATAAAATATCTATATCATATGCTTATAGAACAAATCCGCAAAGATATGCAGGATGCAAAAAGAAACAGGGAGACTGCAAAGGCCAATTTGCTTTCAACACTATACGGGGAAATGTTTACACAATCCAAGAGCGGGAAAGAATTTACAGAAGACGATGAATTAAAAATTATTCGAAAATTCATGAAAAATGCCGATGAAACACTGTCTTTTGATATAACAAACGAAGCCAGGCAAAAGCTTTTGGAAGAAAAAAAGATTCTTGAATCATACCTGCCCGGACAGCTGAGCAAGGATGAAATAGAAACCATTGTATCTAAGATGACCAGCGAAGGAAAGACTATCAAGGAAATTATGCCGTTTTTCAAGGAAAACTATTCAGGCCGATACGATGGCAAACTGGTAAGCGAGGTTGTAAAATTAAAATCAAGTTAAGGAAAATTATCATCACATGAGACTCTTCCCTGTATGTTTTATTTTTATATTGCTCCTGAGCAGTACAGTAAGTGCCCAGGAATATGAAATTCTGTTCTCACAGGGCGAGAAACTTTTTCAAGACGGTAAATTCGGAGATGCATACTTCAGTTTCTCGAAATATATTGAATATAATCCGGATAGTGTAAAAGGATATATCTCCCGCGGTAATACCGCTATATTTCTGAAGATGGTTAAAGATGCTCTTTACGATTTCGAGAAGGCAATTAAACTGGATCCCGGTAATTACAGGGCGTATTCAGGCAGAGGAACAGTTTATACTTACATGCAGAATTCTGAAGAAGCATTGAAGAGTTTCAAAAAGGCGCTGGAGATCAATCCAAAAGATATTACTTCGATGAATTCTTTATCAGTGATATACTATGCTGACGGGAAAAAGACTGAAGCTTTAGACTTGCTTAACAAGGCTGTTGAAATTGAACCCGATAATGTAGAGACGTATAAAAACAGGGGGTCTATACTTTTGTTTATGGGCGATACTGCAAAAGCTCTTGATGATCTTAACAAAGCACTTCAGTTGGGACCGAACCGGGTTGATGTTTATAACACAAGGGGAGCCATTTACAGGGAAATGGGCAGGTATAATGAGGCAATTGCTGATTTTGACAGAGCATTGCAGCTTGATCCCCTGAGCGCAGAGGCATATTGCAGGCGGGGAATAGCATATCTTTATTCAGGTAACTTTTCGCAGGCAATAAGTGATCTTGAAATCGGAATTAAGATCGAACCGTCACTGGAACCAATGGTAGGTGAGTATCTTAAAGAAGCAAAAGAAAAGAGTAAGCAATAGAAATGGATGTAAGTTTTATGTTTAAGAAGACTCTTAAATTGTCTCAGAAATAATGCATAAGAAAAAATCATGGAAATAATAATTCTGGTAATTGGACTTGTTGTTGGAATACTTCTTGGTTTCTTTATAGCGAAGAGCAAGCTCTCGGCACTTAACTCAAGGCTTGATGAAAAGGACCTCGTAATTGCTGATAAGGACAGATTAATTTCAGAATCTAAGGCAGAGTTAAGTTCCGAAAGAGAAAAAATCATAGCATTGAGCAGTGAACTTTCCCAAAGCAAAGCCAACCTGTTAAACCTTGACAAGAAACTGGCTGAACAAAAGGGTGACCTGGAACAGCTTCAGCAGAGATTTACAATTGAATTTGAAAATCTGGCAAGCAAGATCCTGGAAGATAAGAGCCGGACATTCACAAGACAGAATAAAGAAAATCTTGATACAATACTTACACCATTAAAGGAGAAGATATCTGATTTTGAAAAAAGGGTCAATGATGTCTATATAACAGAAACTAAAGAACGGGCAGCACTGGCTGAACAGTTAAAGAATTTACATGAGCTGAACAGGCAAATGTCAGAAGATGCTAATAATCTAACCAGGGCGCTCAAGGGTGACTCAAAAACACAAGGAGCGTGGGGAGAGTACATTCTTGAGAGTATACTGGAAAAATCAGGGTTAGTTAAGGGCAGAGAATTCGTGATCCAGGAAACAGTAAAGTCTGATGACGGCTCTAATCTTAGACCTGATGTAATTGTTAATATGCCTGATGATAAGAGCATGATAATTGACTCAAAAGTTTCTCTGACAGCATATGAAACTTACAGTTCAACCGATGATGTTGAAGAGAGAAAACGCGCTTTAAATGACCATATTTCCTCAATCAGAAGGCATATTAAAGGGCTAAGCCCCAAAGATTACCAGAACCTTTACGGTTTGCAGAGTCTGGATTTTGTTTTGATGTTCATTCCTATAGAGCCGGCATTTGCACTTGCAGTTCAGAACGACCAGTCTCTGTTTTACGATGCTTTCGAAAAAAATATTGTAATTGTAAGCCCTTCAACACTTCTGGCTACACTACGTACGATATCCAGTATTTGGAAGCAGGAGAAACAGAACAGGAATGCTTTGGAGATTGCCAAAAAAGGGGGGGAACTTTATGATAAGCTGGCCTCATTTGTTGACGACCTTTTAAAGGTTGGAACCAGAATGGATGATGCAAAGAAATCATACGAAGAAGCAATGAAGAAACTCTCTGATGGCAGAGGAAACATCATATCCCGTGCTGAAAATCTTAAACAAATGGGTGCGAAAGCTACTAAGTCAATTGACCAGCGTATGTCTGAGAGATCAACAGACAGCGATGAGGATACAGATGAACTCAAACTGATCGGATAGTTAAAAATTACTTATATCCCTGCCAAACACAAAAGTCTTGAACCAATCGAACAGCACAAGTATTTTGTTCTTTAAGCTTACAAGTTTTGTAATATAAACGCTCCGCCAGAATAGCCATGTTACAAAACCGCTGCCTTTATACTGATTAGTATTTGCAAGAGCCTTGTTGCTTCCAATGTACGCAAGCATTCCCAGGTCTTTATACTTGAACGGCTTCAAAACCTTACCTGCTGCAATTTTGTTTAATGATCTTCCCAGGTATTTGCCCTGTCTTTGCGCAGTTTGTGCCGTTACAGGGAATGGCTCGTCCGGTATTTCAGCGCAATCACCAAGTGCATAAATATTCTCCTGACCATGTACCCGAAGGAAATGATCGATTATGATCTTCGATCTGTTATTCTTGGGTAATCTGCTATCTTTTATGAGCGGAGTTCCCGTATTCCCCGCGGCCCAAACAAGTAATCCGTAATTGAAATGATTTCCATCACTTACAAAGATCTCGCTATCTGTGACTTTTGTAATATTGGATTTTGTTTTAACGCTGATCTTCTGTCGTTTAAAGATCTTCATGGTGTATTCACTGAGTTTTTTGTCAAACGAGTTCAAAAGTGTCTCGCCCGCTTCTATAAGTATCACTTCGATGTAATGATCCAGTCCGGGGTACTTTTTCCTTACATCTTCTTCAATGAAATCATGAAGCTCAGCTGCGAATTCAACTCCGGTCGGGCCTCCTCCGCAGACGACAAATCGCAGGTAGCTCTTTTTCTCTTCTTCGGTAATTCCCGGCAGTGAAGCGTTTTCAAAACAATCAATTACCTTTATTCTTATCTTCCTTGCATCAGCAACTTCCCTCAGAAAATATGCATACTTTTCAACTCCTTCGATGTTATATGTATTTGTTGTCTCTCCAACTGAAATTATCAAAAGATCATATGCAAGCTCCAATTCTCTTTTGGTATCAGTATCAACGCATTGTATCCTTTTTCTGTTTTCATCTATATTCATGCAGAATGCCTGAATATATTTTGCCTTTTTGATATTTCGTATAGGCTCTATAATGCTTCGGAACTCAATTGTCCCCACAGTTGTGCTGGGCAACAGACAAGTGAACAGGAAATGGTTCCTGGGGCTGACTATTGTAACATCATACAGATCGTAATCTAGTTCTTTTAAACAACTGAACGCTCCAAACCCGCTGCCAAGTACTACCAGTTTCTTTTTCATTTCTTTATTCTATGTACAAAAATACAGAGTTCCGGAGATTTTTAATAAGCAAAAAACATGATATTTATCTCATGAGTTATCTAATAGCACGAATTGAAGAATGAACACCATATTTGGGAAACCCCATTGAACACAACGAAATGTGTAAATTTATGAGTTTTGAATTAGGTTCCAAATTGACATTTTTGCAAAATAACAAATAATATAACAATAATTATGAAATCATACAGAAAAGAGCTTTGGTTCAATACGGGCAGAAGGCGGGAGTATATAAATATTACTCCTGAGATTGAAAAATGTCTTGCAGAAAGCGGTATAAAAGATGGAATACTGCTGTGCAATGCAATGCATATAACTGCAAGTGTTTTTATTAATGATGATGAACGGGGATTGCATTCTGACTTTGAAAAATGGCTGGAAGGGCTGGCTCCCGAAAAGCCGTATGACAATTACAGGCATAATGACACAGGTGAAGATAATGCAGATGCCCATCTGAAACGCAGTATAATGGGCAGGGAAGTAGTTGTTGCCGTTACAGGATCAAAGCTTGATTTTGGGCCTTGGGAACAGATCTTTTACGGTGAATTTGACGGGAAGAGAAGAAAAAGAGTACTTGTGAAGATAATTGGCGAATAGCGAAAGAGTTTTTTATCTTCTGGATTTATAATATGCTCCTTCAAATAGAAGAACAAATTCAAAACCGGAGTCCGGTCCGGTATTAATTGTAACATTTCCGTTTAACTGCTTGCTGAGAAGAGACACAAGCTGGAGGCCAAGTGTATCTGCTTTATCAATGTTAAACTGTTTGTTTGTTCCTGAACCGTTATCTTTTACAGAAAGTCTGTATTTGTTGCTGCCATCCAGCTTCATTGAAATCGTGATATTACCCTTATTTTCGGGGAATGCATACTTTATCGCATTTGAAACAAGTTCGTTAATTATCAGTCCGCACGGAATTGCAGTATCGATATTCAGAACAACATCAATAATATCAATATCAAACCTGATATTTTTTACTCTGAATCCGTATGAATTAATGAAATTGTCCGTCAGGCTTTTAACGTATTCCGAAAAGTTAATCTTTTCATAATCTTTGGCGTTATAGAGCTTTGTATGTACAATTGCCATTGATTGTATCCTGCCGCCGGTTTCCTTCATGATCTCAAGCATTTTTTCATCTTTAAGAAATTGAGTCTGAAGTTTTATGAGACTGGACATTATCTGCAGGTTGTTTTTGACCCTGTGGTGGACTTCCTGCAGCAGAATTTCCTTTTCACGAAGTGATTTTGTTACTTCATGATACAGGCTTGCATTCTCAAGTGCTATAGCTGCCTGAGAAGCGACTGTAGCAAGCAGTTCTGATTGAGATTCACTGAAACTACGGCCATCTTTCAATATTTCGAGGGAAATTGCACCCAGAACTTTTTCTCCTGCAATCAATGGCGCAGCAATGAGGCTTAGGGCAGATGATGACTTTCGTTCAATTCCAAGAGCTCTAAGTGAATCGTCAATGTTATCATTTATTAGTAGTGCTCTTTTGGATGCTATAATATATTCCGCTAAACCGTTATTGAACTCTCTTCCATCGATCTTCAACCTGGTGCCCAGTTCCGTATAAAAGGGAAAGTCGAGATAATGCCTGTTTTCTGAATAAAGACTGATATTAATGTTATCAGAATCAAACAATCTTCCAAGCATCAATCCAAGTATCTCAATGATTTCCTCCGGCTCAGCGAGTTTGCTAAGTGATTTGCCGAATTCATTTAATTCTGCGAGCTCGTTATTCTTTTTTAGGATCTCTTCTTCTGCAAGCTTCTTTTGAGTGATATCGGTTATGAATCCTTCAGTTGCTATCAATTCACCGCTTTCAGAATAGATGCCCCTGCCTTGTTCCCAAACCCATTTTATTTCTCCAGCTGCAGTTTTGATCCTGTAGTTGATCTGGTAAGGTTTTTTTGCGGAAAGAGCTTCACCAATGGCTTTTTTTGCAATTATCTTATCGATCTCAAAAGTCATCATTGAATTATAAAACACAATATTGTCAATAAGCTCCTGTGGTTTGTAACCCGTAAGTTCAAATACTCCATCGCTTGCATATTGAATTGACCAGCTTTCACCGGTTTTCTTTACTCTATACACATAACCGGGCAAATTACTGATAAGTGTAGAAAGAAATCTCTGGCTCTCGCGGAAATCCTGTTCTTTTGTCTTTCTGAAATCTATCTCAAGTGACGTTGAGACCAGGCTGGAGATTGCTGCAGTAAAATCCATTTCTTCCCTTTTCCATTTACGGGGAACGTCCTGTTCTTCGTGGCAAATAATTCCTATTGTCTGGCCGCGGAAATGGATCGGAATATCCATAATTGAATATACGCCTCTTGGAATCAAATAACTTTCAGCAAGCTCTTTTGTCTGGGGATCGTTGATTGCGTCTTCTGCTGCTACATAAAGCTGGTTTTCAATCGCTTTGAAATAATTTGGATAATCTTTAACCTGTAGTGTAGATTCATTTGTATAAGAGCCGAATTTTCTTAAGTACATATAGTCGCAGTAAATGCAGGTTTTTTCTTCATCAAAAAACCATATTGAAACTCTTTCAATATTAAGCGCATTTGCTACAACATCAAGAACTTTGTTCAGGAATTCATGCAGATCAGTCTTATCAAGTTTTTTTAATTCAAGTAAAACTGAGTGAAAATTGGTATTTTCAACCTGATCAGGCGAAGTTATCTCTTCATAAATATTTGTATTTTTTAGATCTATCATTTGATTCAAAGCATAAAAAAAGAAGAGTGTTATATCAAAATAACACTCTTCCTTCTAAATGTAAACCGTGTTTTCAGTGATTTTATTTGACCAGGAACATCTTCTTGGTTTGTGTAAAATCACCTGCAGAAAGCCTGTAGAAATATGGTCCGCTTGCATAATTCGAAGCATTCCAATTTACAATATATGTACCTGAACTCTTGTATTCATTCACCAAAGTAGCAACTTCTTTTCCAACAATATCATAAATCTTCAAAGTAACTTCTGCATTTTTCGGTATCGAGTACTCAATAGTTGTACTTGGATTGAACGGATTTGGATAATTCTGGGAAAGCTCATAGGATTTTGGCAATGTCAGATCATCCATATTTACACTTGGAGTATTACCACCCGGATTATCGTCGTAGATTATCAGATCAATAACACCATCAGCGCTGTAATTCAATGATGTAGAAACACTAGAAGAAATCTGGTTTGATAATCTCAGAATAAAGACTCTAGCCTTAAAATAGATCATTTGAAGAATTGCAGCAAAATCCTGTCCGTTCTGCAATCTAAGCTGAGCCTGCTGAAGTCTATAAATCAGGATATTACCCTGGTTTGGTGCAATCTGGTTATCAGCAATCAGGTCAATTACACCATCTACCATGTTGCCAATGCTGCCGGCCGGAGTTACGTCAGCAGTAGTAAAGCTAAAGTAAACCGAAGGAGCACTCCATCCTTCATTGCTGCAGGCAAAAACTCTCCAATAATAAGTTACATTAGGTTCGGT
>JAUQWT010000163.1 GCA_030835005.1 Ignavibacteria bacterium
GAGATCGTCATTCGCGGGCACAATGTAATGAAATACTATGATGAAAACGCTGAAGCAAATGACAAAACCTTTGAATTCGGATGGTTCCGCAGCGGTGATGAAGGATTTTATGTTAATGATGAGAAGGGCAGAAAATATTTCTTCATTACGGGCAGAATAAAAGAGCTCATCATTCGGGGTGGAGTAAATATTGCTCCGCTTGAAATTGATGAAGTACTAATGAGTATTCCCGGAGTTAAAGCAGGTATTGCTGTTGGATTTGATAATGATTGGTACGGAGAGGAAGTTGGCGCCCTTGTGCACTTGAAAGACGGAATTGAAGCAACAGAAGAAATGAAAGCAATGATAATAAATAGCTGCCGAGAGAAACTTCCGGCATATAAAACTCCTAAAACAATTATGTTTACAGATACAATTCCTGTTACTTCAACCGGTAAGTATCAGAGGAATAAAGTCAAACATCTGTTTGAAGAATTTAAGACTATTCAGTTTAAATGAAAATTCTCACTTCCACAGGGAAAGAAGACCTTGCAATTGTTTACATAGCTGAAACTGCAGGGGGAAATCTCATTGAATTCGTTGAGTCTCTGCAAAATCCCAAACCCAGAACAGAAAAATGGATTCTTACTGTTTCAACCCTGTACGGCTGCCCGGTTGATTGCACTATTTGTGATGCGGGTCCTTATTACCTTGGAAGGATTAGCAAAGAAGGCATTTTTTGGCAGATTAATTACATGATCACTAAAAGATATCCCGATGCAGTTGTTCCGGTAAAGCAGCTTAAGATTCATTTTACAAGGATGGGTGAACCTGCATTTAATATGAATGTGCTTGAAGTCATCGAAGAATTTGATCTGTATTTTGATGCTCCCGGGTTCATGCCGTCAGTATCTTCAATTGTCCCAAATGGCAGCGATAAATTCTTTGATGAACTTCTTAGGATAAAGAACGCGAAGTTCAACAAAGGAAATTTCCAGCTACAATTTTCTGTTCATACAACTGACGAAAAAAAAAGAGATGAATTGATACCCGTGAAAAAATGGTCATTTGAGAAGATGAGCGAGTATGGTGAAAGATTTCATGAAAGAGGAGATAGAAAGATAACTTTGAGCTTTGCTCCTTCAAATGAGTATCCTGTTGAGCCTGGGAATCTTATAGATATTTTCGATCCAAAGCACTTCCTGATCAAACTTACTCCATTGAACACCACAAACAGTACAATTAAAAATAGACTAAGTTCTGTCATAAATCCGCTTGATAGAGATAGATTTCAGCATTTGGAAGTTGAGTTCAGCGAACTAGGTTATGAAGTTATTGTAAGTATTGGTGAGTATGAAGAAAACAAGATAGGAAGCACTTGCGGACAGAATATAGTCACTCAATTCAGAAATTCTGAAGAGATCACAGAAAATCTTTAGATGATAAGTGCCCCATAAGTAGCAGTATTGCATCACCTTGGTTTTCCAATGTTTGACAAATTCTTTTAGACTCAGGCAGCTTTTTCAAGCGTTTAGCTAAAGCCCTCAAGCATAAAAATCCCTTTTATCATATTTTTAAAATTCTTATATTTGAAATCTTGTTTTTCGCACATCCGGATCAAAAAATAATAAAAACTAATACATATATCTTTATATAGATAGAGGGGTTCTAATCCTATGGCAGAGAAAACGGCAGCAGATAAGAAGACAAAGGCATCCAATGGGGTTTCTAAAGATGGCTTGAAGTATGCTTTCCTAAAGGAAACTGAGAAGAATCATGGACTTACAAATGAAGAAATGATACATGCATATAAATCTATGCTTCTATCAAGATTTACCGATGACAGAATTGATACATTGATAAAGCAGGGAAAAGCGACGTTTTTGATATCTGGCTCCGGACATGAAGCGGTTCAGGTAGCATGCGCAATGGCCATGCAGGGCGGTAAAGATTGGTTCTTTACGTATTATAGAGATAATGCAATAGGGACAGCACTTGGAATCACTCCTTTAGAAATATTCAGGCATATCATGGGCAGGGCAACGGATACTTTCACAGGCGGAAGGCAAATGCCAATGCATCTTGGGTCAAAAGAGCTGAGGATGCCAACTGCTTCTTCTCCTACCGGTTCGCAGTATCTTCAGGCAGTCGGGGCAGCTATGAGCTGTGTTTATCGCGGGACAGATGAAATCTCTTATGTTGGCGGCGGAGAAGGTTCAACCTCAGAAGGTGAGTTTTTTGAGGCAATCAACTGGGCAGCAAGAGCCAAACTCCCAACGATCTTTTGCATTCAGAATAATAAGTTCGCAATTTCTGTTCCTATTGAACAGCAAACAGCTGGCGGTTCAGTTTACAAAGTAATAACGGGATTTGAAGGGCTTCATAAATTCCATATTGATGGCACCGATTTCCTTGAGAGCTATGCTACAGCTAAAGAAGCTGTGAGGCTGGCAAGAAATGGCGAAGGACCGTCTTTCATTTACGCAGATGTTGTAAGGCTCCGTTCACACTCAGCATCGGATTCACAAGATAAATACCGCTCCAAAGAATCCATTGCAGAAGATACTATGAAGGACCCTATTGCAAAGTTAGAAAAAGATCTGGTTGTAAGGGGAATTCTGACTGATGCCGAAATAGCAGCTATAAGAAAAGAACTTAATGACCTTGTGATAAAATCAGCAGAAGAAGCTTTCGCTGAACCGGCACCTGATCCTTCCACAATTGAAGATAACCTGTTTTGCCCGGATAGCGAGCAGACAAAAATTGATTATGAATCCAGCATACCTGAAGGCGACCCCATTGTGATGGTTGACGCTATTAATCATGCACTACATGAAGAGATGGAAAAAAATCCAAACATGATAGTTTATGGTGAAGATGTACAGGACGGGAAAGGCGGAGTATTTACTGCAACAAAAGGACTTTCAACAAAATTTGGCACTAACAGGTGCTTTAACTCTC
This sequence comes from Ignavibacteria bacterium, assembly GCA_030835005.1. Lineage (GTDB taxonomy): Bacteria > Bacteroidota > Ignavibacteria > Tepidaquicellales > OLB5 > OLB5. The sequence goes on from JAUQWT010000163.1 coordinate 2,941, forward strand.
CGCTTGCAGAAGCCTCAATAGTTGGTACTGCTGTTGGTGCTGCACTTTCGGGATTGAAGCCCGTTGTTGAGATACAGTTTGCTGATTATATTTTCCCTGCAATGATGCAGATAAGGGATGAGCTTGTTATGTACCGATACCGCTCAAATGGTTCGTTTGGATGTCCGGTAACCATAAGAGTTGCAACAGGGGGCTACATTGGCGGAGGACATTATCATTCACAGAATATTGAGGCGATCTTTGCAAAATGTCCGGGCTTATATATTGCATATCCAAGTAATGCCGCTGATGCAAAAGGATTGTTAAAAACTGCTTGCCAGATCAATGATCCTGTAATGTTTCTTGAGCATAAGTTTCTGTACAGGCAGGGCTATGCCAAGTCGCCTGAACCAAATGCAGATTATTATCTTCCATTTGGCAAAGCAGCTGTTAAAAAAGAAGGGGATGATCTTACAATTGTTGCATATGGTGCAATGGTTGAAAAGGCACTAAAAACATCGCGTGAGATGGAAAAAAAGGGCTATGGCGTAGAAGTAATTGATTTAAGAACCATAGTGCCGCTTGATATGGAAACGATCCTGAAATCTGTAAAGAAAACAGGAAAAGTAATAGTATTTTATGAAGATACGAAATTTATGGGTTTTGGAGCTGAGATTGCCGCTCAAATTGCAGAAGCAGCTTTTGAATATCTTGATGCACCAATAAAGAGGGTCGCTGGACTTCATATTCACATACCGTTCACACTTGAGAGCCATGCATTGCCGCAGGATAGCTGGATCATGAAAGCGGCTGAAGAGCTTCTGGCCTTTTGATAAAATGAAGAATTGAAATTAAATTTACTTGGTGTAAGTCAATTGGCTTACACCTTTTTTATTTTACTATGATTCAAATATGAAAGAACCAATAATATCAATATCCGGGATCAGAGGAATCTTCGGAGAATCACTCACTCCGGAAAATATTACAAAATATGCTGCTGCATTTGCTGCATATATAGTAAAAGGCAGAGTAGTCATCGGCAGGGATGGCAGATTGAATGGTGAGATTATTGAAAAGATCGTTGAATCAGTCTTAATTTTTTCAGGATGTGAAGTCATAAACCTTGGTATTGCACCAACCCCAACCATTTCTCTGGCAGTTGAACAGATGAAGGCCCGCGGAGGCATTGCCATCACTGCATCACATAATCCGCAAGAGTGGAACGGTATGAAGTTCATAAATTCCAAAGGTATCTTCCTTGATGCAGCTGAGAATAATGCCTTTAAGAAATTAATTGTTAAGAATGTTCCCGAATATGTGGCTGTTGATAAAGTGAAGCCGGTTGAATATTATCCCGGTTTTATTGAATATCATATTCAGAGAGTATTGAATATCAGCTTTATTGATATCAGTAAAATCAGGAAAAGAAAATTTAAGGTTGTTGCAGATTGTGTCAATTCATCCGGTTCTTATGTTATTCCGGAGTTACTTAGACAGCTTGGCTGCAAAGTTGTTAAACTTGATTCAGACGGAAGCGGAGTATTTACCCGTAAGCCT
>JAUQWT010000164.1 GCA_030835005.1 Ignavibacteria bacterium
CTCGGATAGTCAAGCCAAACATTGAACATGAACCTATCCAGCTGTGCTTCCGGAAGCGGGTAAGTGCCTTCATGTTCAATCGGATTCTGGGTTGCGAGAACAAAGAACGGTTCATCGAGAGTGTATGTATTTCCAGCGGCAGTAACTTTATGCTCCTGCATGGCCTCAAGCAGTGCAGATTGTGTTTTAGGCGGTGTACGGTTAATTTCATCTGCAAGTACCATATTGGCAAAAACGGGTCCATGGATAAATTTAAAATTCTTCGAACCGGTTGAAAGGTTATCTTCAAGAATTTCAGTTCCAACAATATCACTTGGCATAAGGTCGGGGGTAAACTGAATGCGGCTGAACTTAAGCTCAAGCACATCTGCCAAAGTTTTTACCAAAAGGGTTTTCGCCAGCCCCGGAACACCCACCAAGAGGCAATGGCCGCGTGATAAAATCGCAATAATTATCTGGTCAATAATCGCATCCTGGCCAACGATAACCTTTGCAACCTCTTTTTTTAGCTCATTATACTTTACATTCAGATACTTAACAAGCTCTACATCATTTTGCTTGCCATTTGAACTTATTTGGGACTTTTGAACATCAGATTTTATATCTTCCATTGTTTGGATTAACTGTTTGCTTTAATTCTAATGAATATTTCGAACAAGAGGCTGCAACCCCTTGTTTGGATTTCTTTTTTACTTCTCAGACAATTGGTTTCCATCCGCATCAAAAACTTTTACTTCGCCGAATCGCTTCAATTTATCTTTTACAGCGCTGGCATCACCTGATACAACTATGAATAAGTTATCGGGATGAATATACTTTTGTGCAGCGTTCAAAATATCTTTCTTAGTGAGTTTATTGATGCTGCTGATATATGTGCTGTAATAATTCTTCGGCAAATTGTACTGCTTCAGGTTTATTACCCTTGAAGCAACTGCATTTGCAGTTTCAAGCTGAAGAGGGAACACACCTGTTAAGTAATTCTTAACAGTCGAAAGTTCTTCATCTGTAATTTCATTCCTGATCATTTCCCTTAATTCTTCAATTATCAGTGCAATCGATGTATCTGTTACATCATTTCTAACATCTGTATCAACAGAAAAGTCACCGGGATTGATATGCGGATTGAAACCGCTCCTGGCGCCATATGTAAAACCATGTTTTTCCCTTAGATTGTAATTAATCCTTGAGCCGAAATACCCGCCAAGTATCGTATTCATTACTGTTACTGCAATATAGTCGGGATTGTTCCTTGCTATTCCAATGTGTCCAACCCTGAGGTTTGATTGGACTGCTCCGGGTTTATTCACTACAAAAACCGAATTATTGCCCGTGTTGTAAGGATTCTTTGATATTGTATTCCCTAAGGGTTCAACAAAATTGTTCTTCCAAACAGAGAATTTTTCGTTTACTATTTCCAGAGCTTCTTCCTTGGTGATATCACCAACAAATGCAATAATGAGTTTCTGCGGGAAATAGTGATTATTGTAGAAATCTATTATATCTTTTTGAGAGAGACCCCTAACGCTTTCTTCAGTTCCTTCTGCCGGAAATCCGTATGGGCTGTTATACTTGCCATCAATATCTGTAAATAACACTTTATTAAACATCTTATCACTCAAATGTCCTGCGTCGTCTTTAGCCTGAAGTATTGATGATAACCTTTGCTCTTTTACACGGCTGATCTCGTCTTCAGCAAAAACCGGATTCAGCACAACGTCACTAAGAAGATCAACTCCAGTTCTCAGATGCTTTTTCAGGACTGAAAGCGAAACATAGCTGCCATCCCAGTCACTTCCTGTGTTCAGGCTTCCGCCTACAAAATCAATTTCTTCGGCTATCTGTGAGGCAGTTCTCTTACCTGTGCCTTTTATAAGCAGCTCAGCTGTTAATGAAGCAAGTCCGTAGTTTCTCCCGTCAAAAAATGAACCGGCATCTTTGAAAACCATCCTTACTGATACTGCCGGTATTCTATTGTTCTCGATCACCAGCACATTTATGCCGTTTGGCAAAGTTGTATCAAAGTAATCAGGAAACTGAACATCTTTCGGAGGTCCAGGTTTAGGGGGCTTTGTTCTGTCTAATTTTTCATCCTGTGCTGCTGAAGTCATTATCATAATTGGAAATATAAGTAAATAAAAGATTGTTTTTAATTTCATTTTTAAACGCTGTATTGTTAACCGGGAATATAGTTCAGGACCACCCTGTTATTTCTGTTGAGATACTTTGCTGCAGCCTGCATAATATCTGCTGCATTAACTTCCATGTAACGGTCAATGGTTGAGTTAACAAGTCCGGCATCATTATAGAAGGTCTTATAGTGTGCGAGCATATCTGCTTTAGCAAGATTGGTCTGCATTCTGTAAATGCTTTTTGTCTCTATTCGGTTCTTTACTTTTTCAAGTTCTCTTTCAGCAGGTCCGTTTAGAGAAAAATCACCTAAAATTCTATCAAACTCTTCCTGTACTTCCTCCAGCTTAATTCCCGGCATGAGAATAGCGTAAAAGTAGAATAAGCCGGCAAATTCCCGCCCTTCGACCCAGCACCCTGTATCAGAAACCATTTGTTTATCATAAACCAGCGAATTGTAAATTCTGGAGCTGTCACCGGATGACAAAATATCAGTAAGAATATCAAAGGCATAATATTCTTTTGAATTCTCCTCTGGGATCTTATAGCCAAGAAATATTCCCGGGAGCTGAACGTTGTCCTTTATTTGTACGATCTCTTCGTGTAAAATGGGATAATCATCAAATTTCCTCGGCGGAATCTCATCACCTCTGTTTATTGAACTGAAGTATTTCTCTACAAGTTTAAAAGTACTCTCAATATCAATATCTCCTGCTATTGAAAGCACTGCATTACCCGGTGTGTAATACTTTTCATAGAATTTTTTTATATCACCAAGGTTTGCTTTTTCTATATCACCTGTATCGCCAATAGTATCCCAGCTATAGCCGTTATTCCTGAACAGCCGGGGAGGGAATTCCAGATTTACCGATCCGTAGGGGCGATTATCAAATACCTGCTTCTTTTCTTCGATAACAACTCCTTTTTGAACCTCAAGGCTTTCTTCTGTAACTGCAAAGCCAAGCATTCTATCTGACTCAAGCCACAAGCCAAACTCAAGCTGGTGAGAGGGGGCAAGGAGGTAATAATTTGTTTTATCTTCAGTAGTGTACGCATTGTTTTCGCACCCGGCTTCTATGGATAGACTATCATATTCACCCGGCTCAAGGTTCATTGACCCTTCGAACATTAAATGCTCAAATAAATGTGCATATCCACGCATACCCGGCTGTTCGTCTTTGCTCCCAACATGGTAGCACAGATTTATGGCAACTGAAGGAATTGACGAATCCTGTGAAAGAATAACTTTCAATCCGTTTTCAAGCGTACCTTCTGCAAACAGTATTTCTCCGGGTTTGTTTATTCCGGTGCTTGTTCTGAGCGAAGAATAATCTTTTGTCAAATCAGTTTACCTTGTTTTCCGGTTTTGGTTCGTAGTAAAGTATAACCCTGTTATTGTTAGTGAGGTATTTTTTGGCTGCATTTAAAACATCTTCTTTGGTGACGCTGAGATACTCATCAACAATTGTGTTTATCATTGCAGTATTCTTGTGGAAAGTCCAGTAGCTTGCAAGCGCATCAGCTTTGCCAAGTATAGTTTGCCTGCTGTTTATCTGGTCATTTTCAATGCTGTTCTTTGCCTTTTCAAGTTCTTTATCAAGTACTTCGCTGTTCTGAAGCTGGTTTACCAAACCTGTAATATCTGATTCAAGTGAATCACTATTTGTGTTTTTGAATCCCGTAGCATAAACGATCAACAGCCCGCCTACTTCGTTATCCCAAACAAAAGAGCCGGCAGATTTAGCAGATTTCTTTTTGTAAACAATGTTCTCATACAGCCTGGAGCTTCTTCCGTCACCTATTATCATTGAGGCAACTTCAAGCGCCCTGACTTCTTTGCTTGTAATTCCGGGAATTTTATAACCGATGTATACTGCCGGAAGCTGTATATTATCGTAGATAACGTCTTTGATCTCTCCGGTGTTAAAGATCACTTCAGGATATTTGTTCTTGACAGTTCCTGCAGGTTTGATATCGCTGAAATATTTTTCAGTGAGTTTTCTGGCATTATCATAATCAATATCACCTGAAATAACCAGTACTGCATTATCCGGACTGTAGTACTTCCTGTAGAAATCCTGTGCGTACTGCAGGTCTGCATTATTGAGATCATCCATGCTTCCTATTGGGACCCATTCATATGTCTGGCCTTTAAAAGCGCGCTTCATCATCTCCTGCCATCTTGAGCCGTATGGCGCATTGTCATAACGCATGCGTTTTTCTTCTTTAACAACTTCACGCTGGTTATCAAAATTTTCCTGTGTTACTTTTAATGTCTGCATCCTGTCTGATTCCAGCCACAGGAGAAGCTCTAGCTGATTGGATGGAGCTGATTCAAAATAATTAGTTCTGTCCTGGCTGGTAGTGCCGTTAACTGTTCCGCCTGCCTTTTGCACGTAATTAAAATGTTCTGACTTTCCGATATTCTCGGAGCCCTGGAACATCATGTGTTCAAATAAATGAGCAAACCCGGTTCTTCCGTAGTCTTCATCTTTGGCGCCAACGTGGTACCAAATATCCACCGATACAATCGGGTTTGTATTATCCTTATGCATTATTACGTGAAGGCCGTTAGATAGGTCAAACTCTTCAAATTCAATAAAACCGGTTTGGGTTCTTAACTCAGCTGATGCAGTAAACATTAATATTGGTATTAAGTATTTAAACATTCGTAATTTAGTTGCCAAATACGTGAAGACCCGAGCAGGTATTGATCTCAAACCCGACCGGATTAAGAATTCCTTCACATAATTATGTTAAACAAGTAAAATAACTATGTCGTTTCTAATAAAAAAGCTAGTTTTCGTTATATATCTAAGATTGCCAGGCAATAATTTCACGTCTGCCTGCCGGCTCGCCCGCACAGGCGGGTGTACAGGCACAGGCAGGAATAACGCGGGCTTTTATTCAATAAGTTCGCAGCACGAGTTTTTCTGGAGTCATTCGCGCTTAATCTCCAAAGTAGTCATTCTCTGAAGTAGCGAATTTCTGCAGGCCAGTGCCTCTCCCAAAGGGAGAGAAGAGTATGATAATATGAGATGAGTCTAAAACTTCCGGTAAATTTTCCAATTTAGGGAAAAATATAAGCGTAGTTTTAATAATAATTTAGAATTACATTTGTATCACTTTAGTTGTGAAAAAAGAAATCTTCTATATATCAAACCTTATCAGTCTCTCAAGGTTTTTGCTGCTTGGAGTTGCTGCATTCTATTTGCTGAGTATGAATTACCTTATGGCATGTGTATTGATTTTACTTATCTGGGTCTCGGATCTGCTTGATGGTTATTTTGCACGCAAACGGGGAGAGATCAGTGATTTTGGCAAAATAGTAGACCCTCTTGCAGACAAAGCATCAATCATAGTAATTGTCTTAATTCTATTAATACAGGATATTATTCCGCTTTGGTTTGTAATAATCACCGTTTCCCGTGATGCGCTTATACTCATTGGTGGATTATATTTAAATGCCAAGAAGAACATAGTATTACAATCTAACTGGCTGGGGAAGGTGGCTGTTTTTACAATTGGGACAACCTTATTTCTTTCAATATTTGCAAAAGGAACCCAAATTGGGCAGTTCGGTAATTTTTTTTCGTATCATAATGAAATTACGGAACTTTTAATAGTCATATTGTTATTTTTATCTATAGGTATGATATTGTTATCTTTAGTTTCATATTTAAAACGTTTTCTAGAAAATATTTAAAAAATTTTAAGGAGGGGTAATGGAAGCAAAAGAAAAGAAGCTCAGGGTCAGGACATTAACTAAGAAAGATATAGAAATAAAGCTTGCTAAAAAATTCGAGGGAAGAAAAATTTCCGAGAAAGCTGCGGTAGATGCTTTGTTTGATAGTATCCGTGAATTGTTGATGACTGCCAGCCCGGACCTCAGGATCGAGATCAGGGACTTCGGAGTTTTTGAAGTTAAGATAACCAAACCTAAACCAAAGGCAAGGAATCTGAAAACAGGCGAGTTTGTATATGTACCGGCAAGGAAAAAGATGCATTTCAAACCCGGAAAACTGCTGAAAGAGTTTTTGAAGAGGCCGCTGGTTTAAGGGGCTCTGATTTTTTTTTTCAAGTATTACATCAGACTACAAGGGTCTTAACCATTTTTATGCTCTCAAGACTTTTGTAGTTTGATTTATTTTATCTCTTTGCCTTACTGCATAAGAAGCAAAACACAAGGCAGACTCAAAGACACAAAGACTCCAAGAGATAGAAGTTCTATTTTTAAGCTTGGCTGACTTTGAGACAGTCTCTAAAACAGTCTTTTGATTCCTTAGATATATATAAAATTTGCTTTTCTTTGTGTCTTGGTGACTTTGTGGCGGCTTCGGTTTTTTTGTAACTTCAGAAGTATATTTGCGGAATGGGAAAAATAATAGGTATAGATCACGGTTCAGTAAGAATTGGCATAGCTGTTAGTGATGATGGCTCCACAGTAGCTTTCGGCAGAGAAGCCATACAGGGCAAAGATGTAAACAAAGCAGTGTCATACATAAAAAAACTAGCAGCAGAAGAAAATGTTTCAACAATAGTAATAGGCTACCCTTTAAATCTAAAAGCAGAAAAAACACAGCAGACAGGCGAGGTTGAACTGTTCCAGGAAAAGCTTAAGGAAGAATTCCTCAAAGTGCCGGCATGTGATATACAGATAGTAAGATGGGATGAAAGATTTACTTCAAAGATGGCGCTGGATTCACAGCTTGAGTCAGGCATGAAGAAAAAGAGAAGGCAGGATAAATCAAATCTCGATATAACCTCTGCTGCAATTATGCTTCAAAGCTATCTGGATAGTTTGAAGAGAAGCTCTTAAATGAGTATTGCAGTAACTTTAGGAAGTTAAGAAATATCTCTTATGAAATGAGTAAATTGTTTTACTTTGAGTGCATTGACTGCGTCAATGCATGCATCAACACAGTTGATGCACTCCGAAAAACGTTATAGACAAAATTAATCAATGACGCTTTACGAATTAAATGAACTGATAGAAGGCGGCGAGAGCCAGCAGGTTGAGTTTAAACGCAAATTCACCGAGCCGGAGAAGATCGCCAAAGAAATGATTGCTTTTGCCAATACGCAGGGCGGCAAAATACTCTTTGGCATTGATGATGATAAGAAAGTCGTTGGTGTTGAAAGCGAAAAGGGCGAGATTGAATACATTGATCTTGCCGCAAGGTTTTACTGCGAGCCTGAGCTGGTCCACTCAATTGATATAATGCATATTTACCGAAAAGATGTTATTGTACTTAACATCCCCGAAAGCAAAACCAAGCCGCACCGCTTAATTGAAAACGGTAAAAGTGATGATGATGAATACAAAGTTTACATACGCGTTAAAGATAAATCCGTTCAGGCGTCAAGGGAAACCGTTAAAGTGCTGAGGAAGCTCAGGGCTGATTCACCCGCGCAGATAATCAACCTTGGTGATAAGGAAAAGGCGCTGATACAATACTTAACCGATCATGAGCGC
>JAUQWT010000165.1 GCA_030835005.1 Ignavibacteria bacterium
TCAAAGAGTTCATAGAACTTTTCACCCGGTATCTTACCCAGGATAATATCGCACAATATCTGTGTTTCTTCAATGTTTCTAACAATAATTGTGGGGGAATTCTGTTTAGAGTGAGAAAATGTTGCTATTGTTTCTTCGTGATTATACTTACCATGCACTATGATTGTATATTCCTTTTTACCCAATGTTTCTGCACGATTCCATACTTTCTCAACAAAAGGACATGTTGTATCATACAAATACGGGTCGATCTTATGCTGTTTTAGTATTTCCTGAATTTCAATAGTAGTGCCGAAAGCAGGAACAATTACAACATCATCTTCCCTCAGATCAGTCCATGGGATCAGTTGTTTGCCGTTATGCTCGCGAATGAACCGGACCCCCCGGCTTCTGAGGTCATCATTAACATTTGGGTTGTGGATCATTTCGCTAAGCAGGAATACACGCTTCCCTCCGTTCTCATCAAGAGATCTGTATGCGATCTCGATAGCATTTTCCACTCCGTAACAAAATCCAAAATGACGGGCGATCAAAAACCTCACCGGACCAAAATCCAGAACGGATGGCTTGTAGTCCTTCTTCCTTGGATCAGTGATCTTCCTCGCATTTTTCACAACGGAAATTACGGGGCTGCGGTAGTATATAGGTATATCAAACTTCTTCATTAATTATTTCAGCATAGGCATATTAATTCCGAATTTCTTTTTATTTTCAATTGCCTGTTCATATCCAGCATCTGCGTGGCGGACAATTCCCATTCCCGGATCATATGTCAGCACTCTCTCCAATCTTTCTTCGGCCTCTTTGGTTCCATCAGCCACCACAACCATACCAGAGTGAATTGAAAGCCCGATACCAACTCCACCGCCATGATGCAGAGAGACCCAGCTCGCGCCCCCAACTGCATTTAATGCAAAATTTAGAATTGGCCAGTCTGCAATTGCGTCACTTCCATCTTTCATCTTCTCCGTTTCGCGATTTGGCGAGGCAACGCTTCCGCAATCAAGGTGGTCGCGGCCTATAACGATAGGAGCTTTAACCTTACCTTCGCGTACCAAGTCATTGAAAATCTTTCCCATCTTAGCACGCTCGCCGTAACCAAGCCAGCAAATTCTTGCAGGCAGTCCCTGGAAATGTACCTTCTCCTGAGCGTGCTTAATCCACCTTGCAAGCGCTTTGTTTTCGGGGAAAGTTTTTAAAACATATTCATCAGTTACAAAGATATCTTCTGGGTCACCAGAAAGTGCAGCCCAGCGGAACGGCCCTTTTCCATCGCAAAACAACGGCCGGATGTACTCGGGAACAAAGCCGGGTATCTCGAAAGCAGACTTGAAACAATTATTATATGCTTCACCTCTAATGTTGTTACCATAATCAAAAACGATCGCGCCGCGATTCATGAACTCGAGCATTGCCTTGCAGTGAATTACAACAGTTTTCCGGGAAAGCTCTATATATTTTTCGGGATTTGATTTCCTGAGTTCAAATGCTTTCTCAAGCGGCATCCCCATCGGGACGTAACCGTTTAACATATCATGTGCAGATGTCTGATCAGTCACAATATCCGGTATTATGTTTCTTTTCAGAAGTTCCGGCAGAACTTCGCCGGCATTCCCAATAAGTCCAACGGACTTTGCTTCCTTATTTTGCTTAGTTTTTAATACTATTTCAATTGCTTCATCAAGATTTTCAGTTAGTACATCACAATAACCAGTATCAATTCTTTTCTGTATTCTGGATCTATCCACATCAATACCAAGAATAACTGCTCCATTCATGGTTGCAGCAAGCGGTTGTGCGCCGCCCATACCGCCAAGTCCGGAAGTGAGTATAAACTTACCTGAGAGATCTCCTTCAAAATGCTTATCCGCACATGCAGCAAATGTTTCATAAGTACCCTGCAATATTCCCTGTGAGCCAATATATATCCATGAACCTGCAGTCATCTGACCGTACATAGTGAGCCCAAGGGCATCAAGTCTGCGGAATTCATCCCATGTAGCCCAGGCAGGAACAATCTGCGCATTTGAAATTATCACCCTGGGTGCATTGGTATGAGTTTTGAATACTGCAACCGGCTTACCTGATTGTACAAGTAGTGTTTCATCTTCGTTCAAGTTCTTTAATGACTCAATGATCTTATCATAACATTCCCAATTTCTTG
>JAUQWT010000166.1 GCA_030835005.1 Ignavibacteria bacterium
GCAAATATGTTTTGATTACAGTTAATACCATTTTATATTAACTCAATTCAGGGTATTTTCGTTTTCAATGAAGGAATATTTTAGGTTAGTCAGGCTGTTGAAGCCCTACAGGCACTTACTTGTACTGTCATTTTTTCTGATTTTGCTGTTTTCTGTATGCAACGCAGCCTCGATATATCTTTCTATTCCGCTTCTCAAAACATTATTTACTACCTCAGCTTCTGATGTTACTTCCATACCTGCTACTGGTCTGTTTAACGAGCTCAGGCATTCCGTAGATACTTACATTTTTGCGGGTGGTGATAAGTACAGCGCGCTTGTGAAAGTCTGCGTTCTGCTCTTAGCAGCATATTTCCTTAAGAATGTATTTGCATTCCTGCAATCAATACTTACACAGTACGTTGAAAAGTCGCTTATCAATGATATCAGGCGGAGAATGTTCCACAAGTTCAACTCTCTTTCACTCAGGTATTTCAATGAACGCCGCTCCGGCGATATTGTATCGCGTTTTATAACCGATGTTAATGCCATACAGAACACGGTTTATGTAACATTTACCGATATAATCAAACAGCCGGTGCTTATAATCACTTTCCTGACTCTGGCATTTCTGATAAGTTGGAAGCTGACTCTGATTGCAATTATATCAGTGCCGCTATCAATGCTTGTGATATTTTATTTGGGGAAAAAGATAAAGAAATACAGTATCCGGGTTCAGGAAAAGCTGGGAGAGTTCACATCTGTGATTTCAGAGAACATTTACGGAGGCAAGATAATCCGTGCATTTTCTATGGAAAATTTTGAGAACAGGCGATTTGACAAGAAGCTTAAGGATTATTTCCGCTCGCTTATCAAATCCGCGATCTACGTAAATATGAACCGTCCAATTACGGAAATCGTCAGCGTTGCTCTAGGAGTTTTTATAATCTGGTATGCCGGGCGTGAAATATTTGCCGGAGGCACGCTGGCTCCCGAAGAATTCATTGGTTTTCTTCTCATAATATTTCAATTGATGGTTCCGGTTAAAGACCTAAGTACTGTATCAAACCGCATACAGGAATCATACGCATCTGCAAAACGAATATTCGAAATAATCGATGCAAAGCCGGAGATCTATGATTCTGAAAATGCAATTGACAAAAAGGAATTTGAAAATTCAATTGAATTCCGGGATGTTTATTTCAAGTACAATAGTGAAGACAGAGTTATACTGGAAGATATAAATTTGAAGATAAATAAACACGAAAATATAGCAATTGTCGGCTTAAGCGGGGCGGGTAAATCCACGCTCGTAGATCTTCTTCCAAGATTCTATGACCCGCAGATAGGTGAAATATTAATTGACGGCGTTAACACAAAAGATATCAGCCTGAAATCACTGAGGGACCTTTTCGGAATAGTTACTCAGGAAATAATTCTGTTTAATGATTCTGTTAGAAATAACATTTCTTTCGGCAGGGATGATATCCCAATCTCTCAGATCGTAATGGCAGCTAAAAACGCAAATGCACACGATTTTATTGAATTGACCGAAGACGGTTATGATACAATTATCGGTGACAGAGGTATAAGGCTTTCAGGTGGCCAAAAGCAGAGGATCGCTATTGCCCGTGCACTGCTGAAAAACGCACCAATTATGATACTGGATGAAGCGACTTCATCACTTGATACGGAATCTGAAAGCCTGATACAGGAGGCAATAGAAAAACTTCTGAAGAATCGCACCTCAATCATCATTGCGCACAGGCTATCAACTATAAGGAACGCAGACAGAATAATCGTGATCAATGACGGCAGAATTACTGCATCGGGTACTCATGATGAACTGATTCATGGCGACGAAAGTATTTACAAACGGCTGTATGAAATGCAGTTCGGATAAATATGGATAAGAGGATACCATCATACAATGATCTGAAGGGTCTTATAGATTTGCTGAATACTGAATCGACAAGCTTTGCAGTGAAGAGTGCCGGGCTTGGAACCACCCCCTCAAAAGCATTGACTGTTCTTGCTATTCCTTTTGTTTTCATGAAAAATTTTCTGTTCAAAGGAGGTTATTTGAACCTCGCTGATAGATTCTACAAAAGTGTATACTACACATTGCTAAGGTTTATCACATCATTGAAGTCCCTGAAATTACAGAACAAGCTTTGAGTACCGCGGGAGCCAATATTCGAAAATATTACAGCCATCTTCTGTTCCTGTTTTTGGGGCTTGCTGTTATTACTTCTCAATTTAGTATAGCTACATCATCCATCGGTGTTGGAGGCATTATCATACTGATTGCAGCAGGATTTTTCATCGATCCGGAGAGATTCAGTATTGACAAATACCTTCTGTATCTGTTCGGAGCTTTTGTCAGTGCACAATTAATTTCATCATTCTTAAGCGCTGACCCGTACGGATCTCTGGTACAGGTACTTAAACACGTATCGCTTTACTCAGTTTTTTTTGCATCCATTATGTTCTTTAAGGAGCGTGAACAATTAAGGAAATTCTTATTAACACTCTTTATTTTTTCAGCGATCGTTTCAGTAACCGAGCTTATTAGATTTGCTTTTGACTATGTTCCCGCCTCAGATGGTGCATTGACCGAGTACAGGCTCAGCTATTTCGGCTATCCCATTACAAACGGGCAGATAAAGATGATGATACTTCTGCTGCTTGTTCCATTCCTGCTGACAAAGGAGAATCATATTACAAAGAAGTATATCCTATTTTTACTCTCGCTGCCGGTTATTGTAACATTTTATTTGACAAACGCCCGAAAT
>JAUQWT010000167.1 GCA_030835005.1 Ignavibacteria bacterium
CAGGCTAAACATTTTGCTGAAGAATCAGGTAAAGACCCAAACGCAATAACCGGGCCGCAGACAATGTACCGGATAAAAGCGACGGGGATAAAGATACTAAAGTAATTTAAAGGCAGCCAGAAGTAAAAAATAAAAAGGCAATAAAACACAATTGTCAAAAAAAGGGAACTTTAGAGTTCCCTTTTGATTTTTATGCACTCCTACAGAGCAAAAAATGTTATGAACAAATCTATTTTGCGAAAGTTAATTTCACAGTTTTTGTTTCTTCTCCCCTTTTGAAAGTAACTTCTGTTTCTTCGCCCGGCTTGAATTTGCCAAGGGCTTCTGTATAGTCATAGATATTCTTAATTTCATACTGTCCAAGTTTTGTGATTACATCGCCGCCCTGTAATCCCGATTTTTCAGCAACACCGCCGGATTTTACGCCTGTAATTTCAAGGCCTTCCTTTGTTGAAGAATAATCGGGTATTACGCCAAGCGTAACGCGGAATCCCATATTGGATTGTTTCTTCTCTTCCTGCACTTTGATGAAGTCAGGCTTAGCAGGCATTTTATTAATATAACTAATTATACCTGCAAGCAAGTTAAGGATCTTTGCTTCTCCTGTGGAATTTACCAGTTCCCAGTCATCATCAGGTCTGTGATATTGCTTATGCAGGCCAGTGAAGAAGAATAGTACGGGGATATCTTTTGCATAAAAACTTGCGTGATCAGAAGGACCGTATCCATCTTTATTATAGGCTGCTGCAAAATTGTAAGACTTATTCAGAGAATCAAGCAATGGCTGCCATATTGATGAAGTTCCTGTACCTCCAATAGTCAGCTTATTATCAGTTAGACGGCCGATCATATCAAGGTTAATCATTGACACAATGTTATACTTTTTAAACAGTTCACTTTTAACAAAATATGATGAACCAAGCAGACCTGCTTCTTCTCCGCTAAATAGCATGAAAATAATGCTGCGTTTAAGTTCTTTCTTCTTAGACGAATAGTATCCGGCAAGCTCAAGTACGCCCGCCACTCCGCTTGCATTATCATCTGCTCCATTATGTATTTCGGGGTAGTGGTTTTCGCTTAATGAGCTGTACTTCATCCCGTCTCCAAGATGATCCATATGCGCGCCAACTACAATGTATTCATTTTTCAGTGAGGGATCTTTGCCTTCAATTTTCCCAATGACGTTGCAAGTATTTGCCTTTACCGGTACAAGGTCAACTGTGAATTCAGCCGTACCGCCTCCTTCAAATCCAAAAGATCTTGGCGTTCTTGTGCTGTCAATCAACTTCTGAACTTGAGACAGACCCGTATAATTATTGAGTGTGAATATATATTCAACCAGATCTCGTTTTACATTAACGACTGGAATATCCATCTTCTCACCAGGGCCGTACATTCTGAGCTTGATCAGTTCATCTTCACCGCTTTCCGGGCCTTTTACAATTATTATTCCAGCCGCCCCGTGCTTTTTGGCTGCATCACATTTAAACCTCAGCATTTCGAATTTGGAAAACGGATTATCATGCGGATTGTTGTAACCTGGCGAAAACTCCATCATAAGCGCAATTTTGCCATTCAGATCAATTCCGCTGTAATCATTGTAATTTAGATCCGGTGCATCGATACCATAACCGACGAAAACAACTTTTCCGCTTGCAGTTCCGTTTCCCGAAAGATAGACCGGGTTGTAATCAGTACCCGGACCGTTCAAAAGCTCTCCGTTAGTTAAAGCGCACTTATTGGCAGACCCTAACTTAACTTCACTAATGTAATCAAAATTCTGCCTGTATCCGATTTCACCAGCCGGTTTCAATCCGTATTCCTTGAAACACTTAGTAATATATGCTTCTGTTAAGGAATCACCCGCAGTACCGGGGAATCTTCCTCCAAGTTCATCACTTGACAGGTATTTAATGTGGCTCAACACTTCATCAGCAGTGATCTTTGGATTATTATCAGAGGTATTAAATGCAGAAAGTGCAAGGAGCATTAATGAGGATAAGAAAATTTTCACAGTAAGCTTCATAATATTATATAATTTATAATTGATGTTCGACTCCCATGGAGTCGTAATATTCCTGCTTAAATTCTATAGATAAGCAACTCCTACGGAGTTGTTTGACGATAATTTGATGTTTGGTTTTTGGTATTTGACATTTGGACTCTACTCAACCCAATCGCAAATGAAAACATTTGTTTCACCCTCTTTGGCATTGAAGCGGTTAGAGCAGAATACAAATCTTTTACCGCCGTCACCGATTGAAAACATTGGGAATCCGTCAAACGAATCGTTAAATGTAATTCTTTCATTACCGGTGCCGTCAATATTTATTGCGTAGAGATCAAAATTCCTGCCTTTTGGGTCGTCTTGGTTAGAACAATAAATTATTCTTTTGTCGTCAGGGAAAAAGTAGGGTCCAAAATTAGCTTTCCCATTGCTCGTTACTTGCTGAATACCGGTTCCATCAGCATTCATAACATAAATTTCAAGCTGTGATGGCCGTATAAGCCCGGCGGCAAGAAGATCCTGGTACTCTTTTAGTTTTACAGGGTCATCAAACCTTGATGCACGGAAGACAATTTTTGTTCCATCGTAAGAGTAATATGCGCCGCCATCATAGCCCGCAATTTTGGTGAGCTGTTTAACGTCACTTCCGTCAAGGTTCATTGAATACAGGTCAATATCGCCTCCGCGCGTTGAAGTAAAAATGATCTTATCACCTTTTGGTGAAATAGTTGCCTCGGCATCATAACCACTAACATCGGTAAGTTTTTTCATGTTAGAGCCGTCAAGATCTGCTTTATATATCTCGTAATCCGAATAAAGTGCCCAAACGTAGCCTTTGGAATGATCTGGCTTATTAGGACAAAAATCTCCGCCCAGATGAGTTGATGCATAAAGAATACTTTTCCCGTCAGGATAAAAATATGAACAGGTAGTTCTTCCTTTTCCTGTACTTACAAGCCGAACATCTGAACCGTCTGAGTTCATAATAAATATCTGATCGCAGTCATAAGGAGGCCTAGTTGATTGAAAGATAATTTTAGACCCGTCAAAAGAGAAGTAGGCCTCAGCGTTCTCTCCGCCATTAGTGAGCATTTTCATATTCTTAAAATGCTTCTCACCGGGATAAATAAGTGTATCACTTTCACCCTCTGAAAATCCTTCTATACTTTCTTCTGGTGAGCCAAAATAAAACTTTAATGAAAAAAATGCACAAACAACTATACAAACCAGCAATAATTTTGTTTTCATAATTTCAAATATATAAAAATAACTGTTTATGTAGTATGAAGAATTTTGAAGGTCTTTAAAGGAACCAGACAAGTCATTCTTCAAATCGTTTTGCCTCAAAGACTCCGGGGATATTTTTGATCTTTTCGATCAGCTCCGTAAGATGCGTGATGTTTTTAACCATTAGAATGACAGTTCCATCAAATAAGGCGCCTTTTGAAGATATACTAACGCTTTTGATGTTAGTATTGCTGTGCACCGAAATCACATTTGTGATCTCATTGAGCATTCCGGGGCGGTCTTCGCCGTTTATCTTGATTCCCACAAAGAAGTCGTCTTCAACTTCTTCCGGCCACTGTACATCTATAATTCTCTGCGGGTCTGTAAGGAACAAGTTGCTCAGATTTTTGCATGATTTTTTATGGATCTTTATTCCCTCGGTCTTTGAAATAAATCCGATAATATCTTCACCGGGTATAGGGTTGCAGCAATTAGCATAGCTGAACATCAGGTCTTTAACATCACCGCCTGCAACTATTTTATTCTTATTTGATCTTGCCGTTTTGATGTAAGTTTCAAATAAACTCGGTTCATTTTCTCTGACTTTTGCAAACAGGCTCTTTTCAACCGGTTTAACCCATGGTGAATCAACCTCACCGTTTAAGAGCTTATTCCTATCCTTAATAGCTTCATATAATTCATCGGCAGTAACTCTGTTTTCAGCCAGCGACATATACATATGCTGGATATTTTCAAATTTTAGCCTGCTCAAAAGCTTTATCATTTCATCTTCAGAGAGCGACAATTTCATTTTTTTAAGTTTTTTCGCCCATGTCTCTCTGCCCTCATCTATCTTCAGCCTTCGTTCGTTATTGAAATACTTGTGAATATCGGACTTTGCCTTATGAGTAATAACGAATTTTTCCCAGTCCTGATGCGGTTTCTTAATTTTTGATGTTATTACTTCAACCTGATCTCCGCTTTTGAGTTTTGAATCCAGCGGTACAATCTTGCCGTTGACTTTCGCACCAATGCATTTATAGCCAACTTCACTGTGTATATCAAAAGCAAAATCAACAGGAGTGGAGTTAACCGGCAGGATTTTAAGGTCACCTTTGGGTGTAAAAACATATATTTCATCCTGATACAGATTGAGCTTAAGCCCTTCTATTATCTGCTTTGGCGTGGACTCTTTCGATGTGTTTTCAAAAAGGTCCCTAATCCAGCTTATCCAGTCTTCCATCTGAATATCGCTGATATTGATATTCTCTTTGTATTTCCAGTGTGCTGCTACACCCTTTTCAGCAACTTCATGCATATCCCGTGTGCGGATCTGCACCTCAACCATTTTGCCTTCCGGGCCTATAAGAGTAGTGTGAATTGACTGATACCCATTTTGTTTTGGCAAAGATATGTAATCTTTGAATCTTTCCGGAACTGGAATATAAATTTCGGAAGCAATTCCGTAGGCAGTAAAGCAATCGTTCCTATCGGCAGTATCAAGTATGATCCTCACGGCAAAAAGATCATAAATCTCTTCAAAAGACTTGTTGCGCGATATCATTTTTTTAGCAATGCTATATAGGTGCTTGGCTCTGCCCGAAATCTCGTATTTAAAACCTTCTTTGTCAAGCTCTGCTTTTATAGGCTGGATGAATTTATTAACATACGCCTCACGCTCTTTCTTCTTTGCAATTACTTTTTTAGAGATCTCTTTATAGAATTGCCTATCCAGATACTTGAATGCAAGGTCTTCAAATTCAGTTTTTACTCTTGAAAGCCCCAGCCTGTGAGCCAGAGGTGCATAGATTTCCATGGTTTCCCGTGCCATCCTGACCTGCCGCTCGGGGTTAAGGTACTCAAGGGTTTTCATATTGTGAAGACGGTCTGCAAACTTAACAAGTATTACACGGATATCATCACTCATTGAAAGAAGCATCTTACGGTAATTCTCTACCTGCTTTGCTTCATAGTTCTCGAACATACCTTCTATCTTTGTAGCACCATCAACTATATCAGCAATAGTCTCACCGAATTCTGCCTTAACATCTTCGTATGTGAATTTAGTATCTTCAACTACGTCATGCAGTAATGCACTTGCTACAGTAATATCATCAAGCGGAATTTCTTTGGCAACTATGGAGGCAACTTCGTAAGGATGAATGATAAATGGTTCACCTGAGGCGCGTTTATCAAGCCTGTGAGCGTTCAGGCTAAACTTGAAAGCATCAGTTATGAGCTTTTCGTTAAACTCGCCTAGGTTTTTCCTGCATATTGCAAGCAGGTCATCGAGCTTCTTTTTATAAAGTGTATTTAACAAATCAATTACGAATTAATGTTACAGAGTTCCGAAAAGACGGTCGCCGGCATCACCCAGTCCTGGTACAATGTAACCAATATTATTAAGTTTTCTATCCAACGCGCAGGTTATCATCTTCACATCTTTATGATATTTCCGAACTTCCCTAATGCCTTCGGGTGCAGCAACAAGACAGGCAATAACGATTTTTCCGATTCCGGTTTTTTTAGCTTCATCAATCGCCGAGCACATGCTGCCGCCAGTTGCAAGCATGGGGTCTAATATATATACTATGGAGTTTTTCCTGTCTTTAAGCCTTGGGAATTTGAAATAATAGCGAAT
>JAUQWT010000168.1 GCA_030835005.1 Ignavibacteria bacterium
GGGTTGGCATGCATAAAACGGAAAAGCAGGTTCAATGCTTCGTGTGATTCATCTTTTAGGTCATATTTACCGGAGTCAAAGAAAATATTCTCAATTATTATCGCCTTACCGGATTTTTTCAGTTCATCTATAGAGATTACGCTCATATCAGTATTTATCTGCTCAAAAGCTTTAGAGGCAGTAAGATCAAGATAGTTAATGATAGAATAAAAGCCTTTTACATCAGCATAGTATGCATAATACCTTCCGGTTGGTAATGCAATAAAATATTCACCTGTTTCAGGATCTGTTTTTGCAACACCAACTTCTTTTTTCAGCTCAACATCTTCCCACTTTATTGTTGCCTCCACCGGCATACCGTTTTCATCAAGCACCTTACCGTTTATTGTAACAACATCACTTACCGGCTGCACCTCTTCAGGCAGTTCAACAAAATAAATATCTTCCTCTCCAAAACCATCATCATTAATTGTCGAAAAGTATGCAACTTTCCCGTCCGTTGATATTTTATAACCCCAATCTTCCTGCGGAGTAT
The DNA here is from genome assembly GCA_030835005.1 of Ignavibacteria bacterium. GTDB lineage: Bacteria > Bacteroidota > Ignavibacteria > Tepidaquicellales > OLB5 > OLB5. Next base: position 536 of record JAUQWT010000168.1, read on the forward strand.
TTATCTCTTTGCCAAGATTCACCGGCTCGCTCCACTCAGTCCATGAAGAATCATTCAGCCTTACACTTTTGAATACATCAGATTTGCCCAGCCCGGTGTGTCCATCGGACGAAAAGTACAATGTCTTGCCGTCCGGATGAAGAAAAGGGGTACGCTCTGTAAACTGGGTGTTGATATTTGGCCCGAGGTTGATTGCGTTTTTGGACCAAGAGCCGTCTGCTTCCTTTAACACAACGTAAAGATCTGTATTCCCCCAGTACATACCGTGATAATAATCACCTTTGGGATGGAAACTGCCAACACCTCCCTGTCTCTCTGACGAAAAGAACATGGCCTTGCCGTCTGCAGTTAAGTATGCATCTGCGTCCCACCATTTAGAATTTATCGGTTCGGGGAACTGCATCACTTCGCTGTATCCGTTTTTCACTTTTTCAATATAGAAGTTATCGCCTCTTCCCAGTGCATTAAGGTAGTTTCCGAACAAAACAAGCGTATTGCCATCGGCGGAAATACTGCTTATGTACTCATTGCTTTCAGTATTAACCTTACTTGTCAGCGGTTTTGCGATTATCCACCTGTTATTTACATAATATGAAACATACACATCTTCCCCGCCGATATTATCTTCTCTATCTCTGCCGGTAAAAAAGATCTTTTTCATATCGGGAGAGACGACAGGACTATACTCTTTGCCAAGTGAATTTATGTTGCCGCCCATATTGTGAAGCTTAAGTCCTTTAACGGGAGCATTGAGTATTTCAATTATCTTATCGATCCGTTCGGTATTGTTTGGAAATTTTGATTTGTTAACTTCATAGATCTTCACTGCTTTTTCCCAGTCATGTTTAAAGATGTAAGGAGAAGCCAAATACTGAAGTGCAATAAATGCGTCTTCACTTGGTGCGTACAATTTCACAAGATTGGTATAATACTCAGGCGATTCTTCATCATCAACCTGTATTTTTTGAGATAATATTGATAAAGGTGATATCAGTATAATAATGTATAAAAGAAATAAAAGTCTACTGTTCCGCATACCAGGCGGATAATTTAAAGGAGAGCAGGTATGTTTAGAAGTTGTTAGAATATATTTCTAACTTAAATTCCTATATTTCAATACAAATTATCTAATTTTTTGGTAATTGGCAATACTATACATAACAATTTATAAATGAAACACTTAGCCTCCAACAAGTTTTCTGAATTCATAAAGGGCAATACCGCAGCTAATAGCAACGTTCAGTGATTCTGCCCCTGCATACCCGTCTATCTTAACTCTCCGGAACTCCAGTGCGGACTTGAGAATATTCTCTGACAAACCTGAAGATTCATTCCCAAAAACCAAAATAGAATTCCGGAGTATACCTGTACTTTGATCACTAAGAAAATCCTGCAGCTTAGCTTCTGCATTCAAATCAAACAGATAAACTTCATATCCTGAAGAGGCGGCATCACTTAATTTGCCTGCCAGATCGGTATTTTCTAGTAAGTTTATATGGAACACACCTCCCAGTGATGACCTCAAGACTTTCTGATTGAAAGGGTCGGCTGAATTTTTGCTTAACAATATCGTGTTAACATTGAACCACCAAGCAGTCCGTATAATTGTTCCTAAGTTACCTGGGTCACTTATTCCATCCAGTGCAATGACAAGATCGCCGCGGATATTGCTTTCCTGCAAAAGGGGCATTTTCACGACGCCAACTATTCCCTGCGAGCTTTCTGTATCCGTAAGTTTTCTGAAAGACTTCTCAGGAAGAGACTCTACTATGGTTTTATTTGATGCAAGTTTTGAAAGTATTTGCGGGTGGCCGGAAAGGTCAGTACCGGTGCGGAGTATAATGTATTCAACTTCATATCGTGATTTGAGACATTCCTCAACAAGATGAAAACCTTCTATTAGAAATTTTCCGAGCCCGCGGATATTTCTTTTCTGCTTCAGCGATGCGAATTCTTTTATTTGATTTGCAGTTAGGATTATTTATTCTCCAATTATTCCAAAAGAACATGAATTTTTATTTACCGATAAGCTTCAGGAATTCAGCTCTTGTTTTTTCGCCTGAGCGGAATCTTCCAAGCATACAGGAAGCAGTTGCAATAGAGTTTTGTTTTTCAACTCCACGCATCATCATGCAAAGATGCTGCGCCTCACTTACTACAGCAACCCCTTTGGGTTCTAGCACTTTGTTCAGCATATCCCCTATTTCCCTGGTCATGCGCTCCTGCACCTGAAGCCGCCTTGAGTACATTTCAACTATTCTCGGGATCTTACTAAGTCCCACAATTTTACCGTTGGGAATATATGCAATGTGACATTTTCCGTAAAAAGGCAATAAATGATGCTCGCACAAGCTGAAAAAATCTATATCTTTCACAATTACCATTTCATCGTAATGTTCATTAAAGATAGCACCGTTTAAGAGCTTCTCGATATCTTCATCATAACCTTTTGTAAGGAATTTATATGCCTTTGCAACGCGGTGCGGCGTTTTTAAAAGCCCTTCGCGTTTAGGATCCTCTCCAACTTCTGCAAGTATGCTTCTTACATTCAACTCAAGAGTTTCAAGTGATGTCTCGTCAATTATCAACTTCCTATCGAGGTCATCGTCATCATCAATTACACTTATAACTTTTTTTTTGCTGCCGGAATTCTTCATGATCTTGTTATTATTTCTTTCCTAAATATGTAACGGAATTATTAATTGTTTCCTGAAGCATTATTGAGTAGAGCTTTCTGCCCGGAGCGTTGATTTTTGATTCAATCTGTTCCCAGAATTTTACTGCTATGTTCTCTGTTGAAGGAAGAATTCCATTCATAAAATCCACATCTAAATTAAGATTTTTGTGATCGACCTTATCAATGATCTCTTTTTCTACAAGTAGTTTTATTTCTGAAAGATCCATTACAAATCCCGTTTCAGCATTAACCTCTCCTGCTACGGTTACATCCATAACATAATTATGACCATGCCCGTTTGGATTTGAACATTTTCCGTATATTCTGAAATTCTCTTCATCACTCAGGGCCGGATTGTAAACTCTGTGTGAAGCGCTGAAATGAAATTTTCTTGTTATTAACATGTGTTACTTTGATAACAATTGTTTTTTTGAGGATTTATAATGAAATATAATACTATAAATTAGCAATAAGTTCATACAAATTAAATTCACAAAGATGTAGTACTCAAATACTCCAAACACTGCTGCCAAAGAGATGAGGAAGATATGCGTACCGATTGAAAGGGAGCTTGCAAGAGTGAGAAACGGTTTGTTTTCGTACCAAATCATTGTCAGTCGCGCTTTTTGATCATTTTCAGGTTTAAGTTCATTTGCGAAACCTTCAAAAAGGACCCTGTCTAATTTCAGAATAAGATTATCCTGCCAGCCGTAAATCAGAAGAAAAATTCGCTGCAGAAATATCGTCCAATTATCCTGATTGACCTTATCATCATCAGTGATATCCTCAACAATCCGGTTAACTGTAATTTTACCGGTTTGCTTTATGAAAGATACCTGATAATAAATAAAATACGAACATTGCAGCATTGAAAATACCATTGCTGTGAATCCTATAGCAAAGAGCCATGGATTGCCGTATTTACGAAATAGAAAATAACTGATTGCCCCAAATACGGCAAAAGTAACAATGAAATCAGAGATCGAATCATAGAACCTGCCGCGGCGTGAATCCAGACCTTGGGCCCGTGCAAGAGACCCGTCAACTTTATCAAGAACATTCTTGTAAAAAAGCAGTATCGAGCCAATGACCACCGCAATAGTGCTGTTTTGTATAATCAGGAAAGAAGCAGCGACCCCAAACACCATGGAGAGAAGAATAACCTGATGCGGAGTCACTTTAGAATAATAGAAAATCTTTGTAAGCTGCTTTGAAGTGATAAACAAGTATGACTGCAGATTCAGAAAATCATTTTCCGGAATTGTTTTGAGAGTTTTATCAAATGAAAATTTTTCCTTCAATCTGACAGTATAAATTAAAATTTGAGCTGGATATTGTATTTGATGGAAACAACTCTGAGAGAAAAAGTCAATACAATGCATGAAAAAAGAGGAAGTGGAGAATCAAACGGAAAATAGTTAATCATTAACGCAAACAGCAAAGCTCCAAAAAATGAACATGTTGCATATAGTTGCGACTGTTTGAAAAACACAGGAACTTCGTTGCATATAATATCACGCATAACTCCGCCAAATACCGCGGTTACAACTCCGATAAGAACGGCATTAAACCAGAAAACCCCTGAACCAAGTGCATAAGAAACTCCAATTGCAGTGAACAGCCCAAGCCCCAATGCATCCAGCAGAGCAAGCAGCAGCAAAACAATTTTGCCTAAACCTGATTTTTTACGAAGTATGAAAATAGAAATTATTGCGAGTATCAGAATGAAAATAGGATATCTGAAGTTCTCTATCCAAAAAAGCGGGTAATGGTTTATGAGAACATCGCGGAGTGTCCCTCCTCCAAATGCAGTTACCATTGCGACTGCATAGGTCCCTATTATATCCATTTGTTTGCTGCGGGCTTCGATTATTCCCGTTAATGCAAACGCAAATATTCCGAGGATCTCTATGGTGTTAAGTAATGCGATCATACTAAAGGATAATCAGGAAACAATAATGAGGTAAAAACTTGTACTCCCGGAAGGACTCGAACCCTCACTTGCAGGACCGGAACCTGACGTGCTATCCATTACACAACGGGAGCAAAGAACCTGATGAATTTCTTAACAGCAAATTTACGGATTTCCGGACAATGTTTTAATGATAATATTAGGCAACA
>JAUQWT010000169.1 GCA_030835005.1 Ignavibacteria bacterium
GTTTGAAATGTGGACGCGTTTCATGGAGATTGTTAAGCTTAATGTTTCTGACCTGAAGCTTAATACCTGGTTCAAACCCATCAAACCCAAAGCATTTAAAGAAAATACGCTTGTAATAGTTGTGCCAAGCCAGGATTATTATGAAATGATAATCTCCCGATTTGGCGATATAGTCACAAAAGCGGTACGCTCAATACTCGGCGAAGGCGGTAAGATCATTTATGAGATCGACACCAGAATCTCGTTTTCCCAGGAACCTGTACTTTATGACTCGCCAGTTGACAACTCCACTGCTTTGCATATGAATCCGACCATTACGCTCACGGGCGTTGCTCCGGGAGCAAATCCGAATGCAATAGAGAGCGCATACAATCATTTAAATGTTGGAGATAGGCAGGCAGAAGATCCTGCGCAGAGATGTTTTCTTAATCCTGAATATACCTTTGATAATTTTGTAAAGGGAAAAAATAACGAGTTTGCAACGGCTGCGGCAATATCAATTGCGAATAAACCTGGCGCACAGTACAATCCCTTAATGCTTTATGGCGGCGTTGGCCTTGGTAAAACACATTTGATGCAGGCTATCGGCAACCACATAAAAAGCTCTAACCCGGGGATGAAGATCATGTATATTTCGGGGCCGGAGTTTACAACAAATTTTGTACAGAGCATCCGCATGAACAAGGCGCATGAGTTTGAGCGTCATTTCAAGTCGCTTGATATGCTTATAGTTGATGATATACAGTTTTTAGAGGGTAAGGAGAGTACGCAGGATTCTTTCTTCCAGATATTCAACTCGCTTTACCAGGTGAAAAAGCAGATCGTGCTTTCGTGTGATAAGCCGCCGCACCAGCTTGAGGGCCTTGAAGAACGCCTGATAACCCGCTTCCAGTGGGGTTTGACGGTTGATATTCAGGCACCGGACCTTGAAACAAGAATTGCCATATTAAACAAGAAAAGTGAAAAGGACGGATTCCCTGTTCCGTATGAAGTGCTGGAATTCATCGCGCTGAACATCAAAGATAATATCCGCTCACTTGAAGGCTGTTTAAAAAGCCTGATATTTGATGCAGAGATAACCAGATGTCCCATAAATATTGATATGGCAAAGCGCAGTGTGCTGAAGTTCGGCGGGATAAAGAACCGGAAACAAAATATTGATATCAGCACAATAATCGCAACCGTCTCAAAATATTTTGGTATTGATGAATCGCTCTTAAGACTTAAATCAAAACAGCAGGAGATAGTCCACGCGCGCCACACGGCTATGTTCTTAAGCAAAGAACTTACTTCGTCTTCGCTGCAAACGATCGGCTCGCATTTCGGGGGAAGAAATCACGCAACCGTTATTCACGCATGCAAATGCATCGAGGAAGTTATTAACAAAGATTCTGGTTTCAGAGATAAACTCGAGCAGATCAAGGAGATGTTGTTAACATAAAATTGTCAATAAATAAGAATTTTTATCAAGCTATCCACATTAAAACGGATAGCTTTTCTTTTTAATAAAAGTATATATTTAATTGTTAATAAACGCACGGGTTATTAACACAATCTATAACAATTAAACAGGCTGCTTATAATAATTCCATTCTAAATTTAAAGATAAGTCATTAAATTTATACTTATCAACAGTACTACTACTTCTTCTTTTCTTTTTTATATAATAAAGAATAAGTATAGTAATGCAGCAAGTGGTGAGATATACAGATAGTGAGAAAGTGAATTAAGATTGTTAAGTATGAGTAGGTCAAACGCACGCATTTGATTGAAGGTAAGAAATTGATGTTATTAGTCAAAGGCATGCCTTTGACCTACAAATAAAGAATGCTGTTTTGAAAGAATGTTAGAAAAACTTATAATTAAAAATTATCTGCTGTTAAAGAACATTGAAATTGATCTTTCGGCGGGATTTAATATTATAACCGGTGAAACCGGCGCCGGAAAATCTATCCTCATAAACGCATTAAACCTGCTGCTTGGCGGCCGGGCGGATTATTCAATTATCAGCAAAAATAAGGAAAAAATGATAATTGAAGGATTTGTAAATATATCAGTTGATAACAGGGAAGTTATAAACAAAATTCTAAAAAATAAAGAAATTGAACAGATAGGTGATGAAAATATAATAATCCGGAGAGAACTTTATTCAAAGGCTTATAGCCGGTGTTTTATTAATGATTCTCCTGTTGGTACAAATGAATTGAAAGAAATTGGTGAAGTTATAATTGATATACACTCACAGAATGAACATCAGTCACTGCTTAAAAAAGAAGTACACATTGAACTGTTGGATTCATATCTGGCTAAGAAAGAAGGAAAAAAGTTTAAGGATAAGCTGGAAAGTTATAAAGAGGGATACTTTGAACTGCAAAAATTAATGGGGGAGTATGAAGAAATTAGAAACCGTAAGGCTGAGCTTGATAATAAGCGGGGATTTATTGAATTTCAGTTAAAGGAAATAGCAGAAGTTGATCCAAAACCCGCTGAAGATGAGCATCTTGAAAATGAACTTAAAACCGGAGAAAATATTGAGGGCATTCAGCAGGGATTGCAATCAGCCTACTTGAACCTTTATGAAGATTCCGGCTCAGTTACCGAGCGAATAAAGCTTGTTGAAAAAGAACTGAGAAAGCTGAGCGGATTTAATTCAGAGATTGAAAAAATCCTTGCCGATGTAAGCGAATCCGCCACTACTCTTAACGAAGCAAGCCGTTTATTACAGCAATTAATGGAAAACCTTTCCTTTGATCCCGCGCGAGTTGAAGAAATCCGTGAACGCCTTTATAAACTGCAGTTCATAAAGAAAAAATACGGCGGCTCCCTTGACGAAGCAATTAAGGTTAAGGAAGAATTGGAGCGCGACCTGGGACTGGTAGATAACTTTGATGAGAAGATTTCCGCTATGGGAAAAAGCATCGGCGAACTAAGTGACACGCTTTATAAGAAAGCGGGGGAGCTTTCAAAATTACGCAAAGCCGGCGCCAAGACACTTGAAGCGGAAGTTGAGAAGATATTGAAGGAAGTTGGATTCGAGAACGCGGAGTTTGAAGTGCAGACCTCACCCCTCTACGAGTCCTTAGACTCGAAGGGTCGCGGACCGGCCCCTCTCCTAAAAGAAGAGGGGAGCAAAGCCCGTCTCTCTCATAACGGGATTGATGATATTGAATTCATGGTGAAGATAAATAAAGGCGATGAATTTTCCTCGCTGCGTAAGACAGCCTCGGGAGGGGAAGTCTCAAGAATAATGCTTGCCGTTAAAAGCGTGCTGGCTGATGCCGATATGATAGACATACTTGTGTTCGATGAAATTGATACCGGTATCAGCGGGCGCATAGCGCAGAAGGTTGGCAGGGTTATGAAAAATCTTTCTTCATACCACCAGGTAATTGCCATTACTCACTTAGCGCAGATTGCAGCCCTTGCTGACGAGCACCTGCTCGTGGAAAAAGCCGAAGAGGATGAAAGCACCATTACAAAGATTCGCCTGCTTGATAAGAACGAGAAAGTTATTGAAGTGGCAAAACTCTTAAGCGGCGAAAAAGTAACAGATGCAAGCATAAAGAGTGCAAAGGAGCTGATAAGAAGCTAGAGGGTTTTTAATTTTGGATGAAAAGCATAACGCTCCCCTCCTTTTCCAAGGAGGGGCAGAGTCCGGTTTACAACCGGACTAGGAGTGGTTTAAACGCTTTTATAAAAGCTTCCGGATTTTGGCAATTAAGTAACCACCCCGTCAAAACTCACCTACGGTTCGTTTTGCCTTCCCCTCCTTAAAAAAGGAGGGGAGCTGAAGTACTTTAAGCCATGCATAAAAATAAACTGCACAATTTAGAAAGCCTCAAGGAACGGAGAAAAAAGCTTCGATCAGAGCTAACTCCCGCCGAGGCTTTCTTATGGACAAGACTTAAGAACAGCAAACTCGAAGGGAAAAAATTTCGGCGAGAACATAGCATTGGCGGGTATATTGTGGATTTCTATTGCCCAGAAGAAAATCTTATTATTGAGCTGGACGGTGCGCCACATTTTACAGAGGATAGAGTGGAGTACGATAAAGAACGGACACAGTATTTGAATGCGCTAGGGATCACCGAACTAAGATTTGAAAACGCAGAAGTATTTGATTGCACCGAAGAAGTTATAGAAAAAATAAGGGGCTATTTTAGAAAATAATTTATAATCTTATAATGTAACCACCCCAGTCCGCCACTGATGGCCTTTCGCCTCCTTAGAAAAGGAGAAGAGTATACAAACAAAAACACTTACCTGCCAGCACCAATTCCCCAAACCCATTTATGCATATTATGCGGAAAACCAGGTTTATCCAGAAACATTATTATGCACTGGCCGGCTATGACATTCATACCTTTTGTAATGCAATATGCAATTGACTTGTCGTTTTCTGCGCCCATCTGCAGCCATACATTTTTTATTCCTGCTTCGTAAAGCTCTGCAACAACCTTAACGGTCTCTCGCGGCGGGACTGCAACAATCACGCCATATGGATTTGCCGGCAGACTTTTAATATCGGGGTAGCAGGTAATGCCGTCGATCGTTTTTGCTGTTCTGTGTATTGGATAAACCGTGCGTCCGCTTTTCAGCATTTTCTTAAGGATGAAGTTGCCGAACTTCTTGCTGTTCTTTGCCGAAGCGCCAATAAGGGCAAATGATTTTAGATTCATAAAAGCTTCTATTTCTGCTATATTTTTCTTCATGGTAGTATTAATTGTTAAATGGGAAAGAACCTCCCCTTCAAAATTAACAGGATTTGCGCAAAAATTACAATGATATGGATTAGGAAATGGGATGATAAAAAGGGCAGGCATAATTAATTCTTCAGACCACCCTCCAAAGGAGTCCTGTGGACCGTCTTTCGCTTCCGTCAGTGGACGGACAGGTCGCGAAATCCTTCCCTCCTTAAAAAAGGAGGGGAGTTTGAAGAATCAAAAAATCATTTTTTATTCAGCTCGTTGCGGTATATGGCGCGGATGACAGGAACGGTGAAGTAATTTTTGAAAGCCCAGGCGGATTCATCACCGGTTACAAATTTATTCTTGAACTCATCAAAATTTACCGACTTAATACATTCTTCAACCGTCATATTTTTTGAATTGCAATCGTTGACCTTTAGCTCAGCAGCTCTGAAGAGCTCAATGACATTAGAGATGTAATTTTTATCGTATAGTACGGGTCCGTGCCCGGGAATTATAGTTTCAGCGTCAATCATTTTTATGCGCTCCAGCACATCTATTTGTCCGCTTACATAATTGCCAAGCGAGTATGGTACCGGGGCTACTACGTTATCGCCCGTTATCAGTATTTTCATCGAGGGAATCCACACCATTGCGTCGCCAATTGTATGGCCGTTTCCCCATCTTGAAATATGTATTTCCAGTCCGCCGGGATAAACGGTTATAGCCGAATCAAAAACGAGGTCGGGCTTGATGTATTTTGGAATCGGATGGCTTATGAAATCTTCCAGATCTTTGATCGTTTGCCTGTGGCGGATACGGTCGTATTCACTAAGCGGCAGGCTATCGGCACCGATGCCGGATTCAAGCTCTGCTTTATACTGATTGATGAGGTTGATTGATGCGCCCGGTTCTAAATCAAGAGCGCCGGGAACATTCTCTTCCATTTGCTTCAGGCAGTTCTTGTGCGCAATTATAGTTGCTTCCGGCCATGCATTTTTGAATGCTTCATTGCCCAGGATGTGATCGTAATGCCAGTGTGTGTTGATGACGTATTTAACCGGGAGCGGTGAAAGTTTTTTAATCTCGGTAATTTCTTCCAGCGCGCTTTTTGTATCTGTGCGGGTATCAACAACAACAAGGCCCTCGCTTGTGATAATGACGACTGAATTGCCGTCAACATAATCCTTAAGCGGATCCCGCGGAATGAATGCATAGATGTTTTCGGATATCTGAACGATATCGGCAGATTGAGACAAAGCAGCTTTGGGAAATAAGCCAAGAAGGACGAACGAAAGAAAAAAGAGGGCGAAGAATTTGTGTTTAATATTACCTCCGGCAACTGGTTTATGAATAGTGTGAATATATTTCTAAACAATCAAAAAATAAAGATATTAACGGTATCGGATTCTTTGATATATGGCTCCCGGAGAGAGAGTAATTATTTTATTTTAATTTGTTTTTCGGTTAACCCTTTGGAGAGGAAATAGTCATACAGCTCTTTTGACTTATCGTCTCCTCTTTCTGCGTGATGCAGTAATGTAAATCCGTGCGCGCCTTTGGCATAAAGTAAGCCCGGGTACTGTTCAATAATTGGTTTTACAAGATCTGTTTTGCCAAGCATGGTCAGCACAAAGAGATTCACCCTTGCTCCATTTTCAATAAGGTAGTTTGCGATTTCGTCATCGCCAACATGGCCGGCCCCCTCAATCGCTTCTTCGAAATCACCGTTACCCCAGTCATACCTGCTGTAAATTAAGTTCGGGTATTCGGCAAGCATTTGCTTAACCCTTTCAAGATTGTTATGCCCCGCACCAACAAATTCTTTTACGATCTCCATTTTAAGCGGCTCGGGGCCATCAGCCGGATTTGAAAATATTGAAGCCGTGCCAAGTGAAATAGCTGCTGAGCCAAGTACAGATGTGCGGATGAAGTTCTTTCTGTTCATTATCTACCGGTTTAGTTAATCCAATGCCCAAATGGCTTATACCAAGTCGTTCAAATTAGATGAACGTTACGGGCAAATAGTTTATTCCGCCAGATAAGTAAAATCTTAGTTGGATATATATGGTCTTATCTTGCGCGTGAGCCTCTCTTAACCGCATCAACACAGATGATGCACTCCAAAAAGAGAACCAAAGGAGATCGCCGGTTAGATAGATTTATTTATCCGGATACACCTCTTTAAGTAAAAAATAGTAAGCATTCGGCATGTGGTGAGTGAATAAGCCCGCGAGCCCGGGAGCTTTTTCGAATGCTTCGTAATATGCGGCGGTTGGTTTGAGTATTACAGGCGAGCCGCATGTCATGTAGTCCATACTGGGATAGTATTTTGGTTCAACGAAACCGGGAATTTTTGATTCAACTATTTTATAGAGATCTTTGCCAAGATATTTTGTCATTACATCGCGCGAGTCGTCAAGCGAGCTGAGCATTGATTTCTGTATCAGGCCAATTACGATCCTTGGCAGAAGCCCGAGGTTTGCGGCGAGGGTTGAATCAACCGTTGTGAACGGATCGTTCTTGTTGAAATGGAATTTTGTCTGCACAGTGATGGGCATTTGCGGGACCCAGTCAACAACATTTGATATGCTTGACTGCCAACCGCCGCGTGTAATGTACTCAAGATCATATGCGTAGAATAAATTCCCCGGCTTGGGCGGCGCACTGCAATATGTTTTGAATGTAATATCGCCCGGTATTGTGCCCGCCGGCAGGTAATGAAGGTATGATCTGAGCAGATATGTAATTGCTGCTCCCTGGCTGTGACCCATTAATATGAATTCCTTGACGCCTTTATTATAATACTCATTTATTTTTTCTACTATAGTTGGCGCGACGGCGGAGAGTCCTATCAAAAATCCTGTATGCACAGCAGCGCTGGTATCGGATGCAAGCGTGTAACTGAAGAGTTTATCTTTTCCGAAGAAAAGGAATCCAGACGCTTTAACCATTGGCGCATAGAAATCTTCAAGCCACGATGCTTCGCTTACCGTTGTACCGCGAATACTGATAATGCCAATGGAATCAGTGCTCAGCCATAGATCCCAGCGGTTATCCATTCCCGTAACATCAGAGCGGTAAACCATTTCATATCCGGCAGGGTATGGAGTGTAATATTTACCGCCGTACCTGGTTGAATCAGCCTGCCGGTCTGTCATTTGAAGAAGTATAGCGTACTCACCGGCGTCAAATCCGGGCTTAAGTTTTGGTTGAGAATGAAGGAGCGATGGAATGAAAATTAGCAAGAAGAAAATAATAGTTTTCATACAGTATTAATAGTTGGTGCGAAAATAGTTAAATCAATACAAACGTGAAATGTCAAATGTGAAAAGTAAAAAGGCAAAAACGAAAGAGTTGTTGATTAACCCCGCTCTTTAGAGCGGGGTTTTTAAGCTTCCTGAACAAAATGGGGCTTTAGCCCCTGATGATATTTCTTTACGATACTTGACCACCCCGTCTTTCGCTTCCGTCAGTGGACGGACAGGTTGCGAAATCCACCCCTCCTTAAAAAAGGAGGGGAGCCCGTTTACTTTTTACTAAGATTGTTTACACCAATCAGAAGTAATCAGTGAATCAATACGAGCATAACTACGACAAATTTTCTCTATTTAACCATTGAGCAATTAAGATTATCTTGCAGTATATGGATATTACTCTTTTTAATACATTAGGCAGGGAAAAACAGATATTTAAACCGATCACACAGGGCAAGGCTGGGGTATATACATGCGGACCCACGGTTTATGATTACCAGCACATTGGAAACTTCCGCACGTTCATGTTCGAGGATTTTCTGAAGCGTGTTTTGATGTACAACGGGTATGAGGTGAAGCATATTATGAATATTACCGACGTTGGGCATTTGGTTAGCGACGGCGACGAAGGGGAAGACAAGATGGAAAAAGGCTCACAAAGAACAGGCAAGACAGTTTGGGAGATTGCCGAGTATTACACAAAAGTTTTTATGGATGATGCAAAGCTGCTGAACATTCTGCCGCCGGAAAAATATACAAAAGCAACGGAGTATATTAAAGAACAGGTTGATATGATAAAATGCCTGGAAGATAAGGGCTTTATATATGTAACAAGTGACGGAGTTTATTTTGATACATCTAAACTAAATGATTACGGCAAACTTGCGCGGCTTGATATTGAGGGGCTTGAAGAAGGCACGAGAATTCAGTTCAGCACGGAGAAAAAAAATAAAACCGATTTTGCGCTCTGGAAATTTTCTCCTAAAGATACAAAACGCCAGATGGAATGGGACTCGCCCTGGGGCAAAGGATTCCCCGGCTGGCACCTGGAGTGCTCGGCAATGAGCAAGGCAGAGCTTGGCGTGACGTTTGATATTCACTGCGGGGGGATTGACCACGTGCCGGTTCACCACACAAACGAGATCGCGCAGAGCGAAGCATGCAACGGCTTAGAATCTGCTCACTACTGGATGCACGGCGCATTCTTAGAAGAAGAATCAGGCAAGATGAGCAAATCAAAAGGCGAATTCCTGCGCGTCAAGACGCTTGTTGATAAGGGTTACAGCCCGCTTGATTACCGATATATGTGTCTTATCACGCATTACCGAAAGCGGCTTTTGTTCAGCTGGGATGTACTGGATTCCGCTAAAACGGCAAGAACACGACTGAAAAGCAGAGTAAAAAGCTTAAAAGATAATGCTACAAATTTCACGAATGACACGAATTCAGTTAATAAGTATAAAGAGAAATTCCTCGCCTCAATAAATGATGACCTGAATATGTCTGAGGCGCTTGCTGTGGTTTGGGATACACTGAAAGATGAAAGTATCTCTCCTGCCGCTAAGCTTGAAATGATCAGTGAGTTTGATAAGGTGCTTGGGCTTGATCTTGGAAAAGCAGAAACGGAAATAAAGCAGGACGTTCCGGCAGAAATAATGGAACTTGTGAACGAGCGCATAGAGGCAAAGAAAGCAAGGGATTTTAAGCTTGCCGATGAATTGCGCGATAAGGTGAAGTCTCTAGGTTACGAGATAGTTGATATTAAGGGTGGAGTGGAAGTGAAAGCAGTTAAGAATTAGGAATTGTGAATTTCAAATCATAAATCTAAAATAGTAACTATGCGTAAATTTATCATACCAATTTTTGTTTTTGCCTTACTGCTCATTTCAGCAAACACGTTTTCACAGAAGGCAATTGATATTGAGGGCAGGTATTCCGTTGGGAAAACATATTGCACTGTTCAGTGGAGCGAAAGCAATAATTCATTCAATGTTTATTGGGATGAGGGCACAGGATATACGATAATTGTTTACTCCGATGAATACCCCAACGGCAATATTATTTATACTGAGTATGATTCAAACGGCGAAATATTTTACGGAACATTTACGTTTGAGGATACGGGGTGTAATTCAGGAATATATGTGCGCTCCGATGGTAAGAAGTTTAAGGTCCGGAAAGTGTAGCTTGCTTTAGATACGACCGCACGAAACAAAGTTGTTTGTTTCCATGTATCAATTACACAGGAGGATTTATGAAATCAGCAATATTAATATTTTTGGCATTTGTTTTTGCAGTAAACATAACGCTATTCGCTAATGTACCCGATCAGACAGGGATAGCCGGCAATGTTGGGGCAGATACATGCCGCAGGATCAGCGAAGCAGAAAATCTTCAAAACAAAGAAGCTGTAATACTTGGCAAACTGCAGAAATTCACACCGATCAAATCAGGCAAGGGACAGGGGCATATGTTCTGGCAATGGGAAATTGTATTCCCCGGAGGCGGAGCAATACCCGTTATTTCAAAAAACAAATCTGACGGCGAATCAATTCTCTTTGGTGAATACGAAAACCGTGACGTTAT
>JAUQWT010000170.1 GCA_030835005.1 Ignavibacteria bacterium
AAATCAAACGACTTCAAAACCAACTTAAGCGAAACAATCCATAAAACTCCCTGTAATGAACTGCTATCAAACAGATTAACCCTGCAAAACAATCATACTATTTTTTCCAGAGTTATGAATACTTTTTGCTTTGAATAAGAATTAAGCAAAAGGTATTTTTGTTGAATGAATTGAAATTTTCAATCCGCATAATAAATAATAATTAATGATAACATTCGGCAGATTTTCGGATAGTTTTAAGGACAAACAAAAAATAGAAGCCTGGGGCAGATCAGAAAAGCTATTTCTGGAAAAGAACTATACAGATAGCTATGAGGCATTTCTGAACTACATAAGAGATGATGAATCAAATAATGTAATTTTTAAGCGCGAAGGGGACAACATTGATTTTGAGCTCATGCAGGGATCAAAAATAATATACGGGCATTTTTCGGGAGGCCGGGTTGTAGCTGAAGCTGATATTGCTGAGTTCGATAAAACAAGTGTTGCTTTTATGAGGCGGCTTATGGAAATGAACTATTCGCTTTTTTACTGCCGGTTTGCTATCAAAGATAACAAGATATGTATTAAGTTCGATTCCCAAATCGCGGCTGCTCCGCCCCGAAAGCTTTATTATGCGTGGAAAGAACTTGCATCGAGGGCAGATAAGCAGGATGACCTGCTAAGGGATGATTTTAAAATGCTGCGCTCTATAGGAAGTGCGCATACTGAGCAATTGCCGGATGCCGAGAAAGAAATAAAGTACAATTTTTACAAAAGCTGGCTTGAAAACACGGTTAGGAGAGTAGGCGAACTGAACGAGGATGTTTATGCCGGCGGAATAAGCTACCTTGTGCTTAACACTGCTTATAAAATAGACTATCTGATTGCTCCTGAAGGTACTTTGATGAACGAACTTGAGAAGATGAGCTGGGATTATTTTGCAAAAGACAGCAAACCCTTTACAGAAAAAAACCGCCGCATGACTGAAGCGCTGAAAAAACTTGCTGCTATTCCAAAAGAGCAGGTTCTTGAGGATCTGTACAGGGTAAAATCGACTTTCGGGATCGCAAATCCGGCACCTCATCAAACTGTTGTTGAGCTGTTCAATAATAATCTGAACAATGTTAAGTGGTATATTGAAAATAACAGCACGGATATTGCAATTGCCATATATGAATACCTTGCAACATACAGTCTGTTCAGCTACGGATTGCCAAAGCCTGATGCAAAGCTTTTCAACCTTATGCTTAACATTATCAACCAGGACTATTTCACAGCATTAGGTGTTGGCGAAGTGTTATACGACGCAGTTGCGGGTAAATTCTGCGAACAGGTGATAAAAGACAGAATTGCACAGATAATTAAAGAGGGAACCGAGCTTTATCCCGAACTGAAATTCAATGCGGAAAATTTAAAATTTGATTCGCTTACGAATTTCCTGCGTTCATTCATAACTGAGATGCAGACGCTGAATTATAACGGGTAATGAGATGCATTATCCCAGAAACGCCGTGAACATCATCATTGCCACGATCTTTAGGTCGTGGGCTAATTGTAATAGATGAAAATGGCTTTATCCGGTGATTTTTTTCTGCATCAAAAGCATTTAGGGGCTAATCAAAGAGAAAAATGAAATTGATAAAACTTAAAATATAAATGGATCCACAACAGATCATAGACAGATTTCAGCATGTAATTATACAAATTGCCACTCCACAGGGAACGGGGACAGGGTTTTATGTGAAGAAGGAGAACCTCATAATAACCAATGACCATGTAGTAAGAGGTAATTCGGAAGCGGTGATAAGCGGAAGATCCTTACCAAAGCAGATGTCGCCTGTATTTTTCAACGATGCAAAATATGACCTTGCATTCATAAAGGCGCCGGATGGAATTGAGCTTCCGGATATTCCGCTCGGCTTAACCGAGGCCGTTAAAGACGGAGACCAGGTAATAGCTATCGGCCATCCATATGGCCTGAATTATACTGCAACCGAAGGCATTGTGTCAAAATCAAAACGGCTTCAGCGGGGATTGAATTACATTCAGATAGATGCGGCGATAAATCCGGGCAATAGCGGCGGTCCGCTTGTGAATACTCAGGGCAGCGTGGTTGGTGTGAATACTTTCATAATTGCAGGCGGTGATAATCTGGGTTTTGCATTGCCGGTAGAGTATCTTGAAGAAGATCTGCGCGAGTACAGCTCATATTTTGGGAAGTATGTTCTTAAATGTGCTTCCTGTTCATTCATGGTGACTGAAGAAAACATTGAGGGTGAATACTGCCCCAATTGCGGCACAAAGCTGGAGTTCCCTTCGTTAAAAAAGGAAGAAGAATATAAACCCTCGGGAGCAGCGGCTGTAATTGAAACTATACTTGAGCAGCTTGGCAAAGACGTTAAGCTTGCAAGACGGGGACCTTACAGCTGGGAGGTTGATGAGGGCACGGCAAAAATATTTATTAATTATAATCAGGACGGCTTTATTGTGTGCGACAGTATGTTGTGCTTATTGCCGAAGACAAATATCGGCCCGATGTATGAATACCTGCTCAGAGAGAATTAC
>JAUQWT010000015.1 GCA_030835005.1 Ignavibacteria bacterium
CCACTCACTTGGAGAGAAAGATCCTGATACAATTGCTTTTACCCGCAATGCCGGAGATTTTAAATGCTGCCATCTTGTTGAATACCCGATTGACGAATATGATTTTAGCCTTATCCGTAATTTTTTCTTCTGCCACGCTGAGCTCATCAGGTTTAACATGCTGGTTGAATCCTCTCTTGAACCTCTTGCAAAGCTTGCCAAAAAATACCGAGGTGAGATCAAGTATCACGTAATGCATGCTGATACATGGGTAAAACAGCTTGGGCGCGCAAACGAGGAGAGTCATAAGCGTATGCAAAATACAATTAATTATTCATTTAACCTTGCACTTGGGATATTTGAGGAGAGTCCGTTTGCTGCAGAGTTAAAGGAAATGAGTATTTTTGAAGGTGAAAAAACTCTACAGAATAAATGGATGGAAACAATTTTACCAGTTCTCGAAAAAGCAAGTCTTGTTATACCGGATAACGCTAACTGGAGACCTTCTTATGGCGGAAGAACGGGCACTCATACCGAATATTTACAGCCTATGCTGGAAGAAATGGGTGAAGTATTCAGACTTGACCCGAAAGCGGAGTGGTAGCACGATTGCATATTGCAGATTACAGATTGCAGATCACAGATTTCAGATTGAAGATTAATAGATTAGAAGCATAATTAATGGAAATTAAGACAGTCTTGACGAAAAATGATGTTTTGAGTGCGCTAGGAGATGTTAAAGATCCGGAGATCCCGACTATTTCTGTTGTTGATCTTGGAATCGTGACCGGAATTGAAATCTCTGATGATAATTTTGTATTGGTGAGGCTTACTCCGACGTTTTCAGGTTGTCCTGCTTTGAAAATAATAGAGAATATGGTTAAGGAAAGAATTGAAAAACTTGATATTGCAGGATGCAAGGTTGAAACCAATTTTGATACGCAATGGAATACAAATATGATCACTGAAAAAGGGCGTGAAGCATTGAAGAAGCACGGGCTCGCTCCCCCTGAGAATCTCACCGGGCTTGTTCAGATCGAGATGCTTGAAAAAGTGAAATGCCCTCAATGCGGAAGCAGAAACACTGAAATGAGATCACCTTTTGGCCCAACTCTGTGCCGCTCGCTGCATTACTGCAAAGATTGCCTTAACGCATTTGAACAATTTAAGCCGGTATCATAAAAAAATGGCCCCTCCTTTTGGAGAAGCCATTTGAGCGAAAAGCAAAATCCCTGATCATGGCATTTGTGATTTGATATAATCTGCCGGTACTAAATATAATTTTCCAACTTCCCCGTCGTATGCCTGCGTTACCATTCCCAGAAATTCCCCCGCTGCATTAAAAACTGCACCGCCTTCAAGTGTAATAGGTTTTGACGGCTTTATTTCGATAACGCTTGTTTTCTTCGTCCAATTCTTTGTGGCTGCAATATTCCCATCCATGGAGTAAACAGTAGAAGAAAGTGTATTGGGATAGTAGAATAGCTTTACTTTATCCCCGTACTTTATATTTGCTGTTACTGCATACTTAATCGGTTTAAATTTATCCGCACTGCCATATCTCAAAAAAACGAGGTCTTGCTTTTCATCCAGGTCTTTTTCTGTCATATCGTCAATTCCGGCAAGCGAATCAGACGGAAGAATCACACTGAAATAACCCGCACCTTCAATAAGATTCATCAGCGTAAAGTTTGTAACAAGGAGTCCGTCTTTGAGAACTACACCTGTGCCGATCTTGACCGGTTCCTTATTCCTGTTGTATACCTGGACACGGATAAGCGGGTTTTCTTTCTGGCTAACTTTGCCAATAGATCTGTCTATCTTTTCGGCAAAGGTAAGTTCAAGAGTGGCATCTTTAACAAGCCCTGCTGTATCTGTTTGCTGATTGCGAATAACATCTTCAATTGACATCTCCCAAGTAAGCATATTGCCAGCAGCTGAAACAGCATTTGATTCTCTTACTTCAAAAGGAAATTCAATTGTATAGGTGATCTTTTTCCCGGGGTAAGTAGAAGAAAACACTGTGTGCATGAGTTCATCGTCAAAACTGCGTTCGGCTTTTCGAATGGTTTGTTTGAACGTAAGATTATCTTCCTCATACTGAAATTTAATCGTGTTCCAGATAACAGGAAGCTGGTTAGACCAGAAAAAGGTTCCTTCTTTAACAATTTTGGCAAGCACGCCAGGTTCATCAAAAGAATACTGCACATAGATCTGTTTTGAACCGTCCGGATTTGGAGTAACTTTAAGCTCTTTTACAGAAGTTCCGCCTACCCGCTGGAAACTTGCATTTAGTCCGCCTTCTATTATTCCGTCATCCTTTAATGAATCAAGTTTCTTCTTCCACTTTCCTGTTTTATCAAGATCTGCAAGCGTGGTCATTTTATCAAAGAAATCTTTATCTAAAGTAATATACATATTTTCCAGTCCCGTTCCGTCAGGATTCATCTTTATCTCTCTTTTGATATCAAAACATCCCGATGAAGAAAGAAGAATCAAAAATAAAACCGGCAGCAGAAAACAAAATTTGTATTTTACTGAGGTCATAGTTGTGTTTTTAAGTTAATATCTTATTAACCCTTTTCTGAACGAAAAATAAAACTAACATTAATAAATTTAAAGGCAAAATGCAGATCAAAAGAAATAATTCCATATTATTAATCAAAGCGCAAACGATGCAAAGTGTGATATGTGTTGTTGAACCGGCATAGCTCCACAGCCTTAAAAGGAGCTTGTTCTTCGCATAATAGATTCCGGGTTCGGGGCCTTTATGGGAGTTCTGCTCTTCATGTTTCTGCTGGATCTTCAATTGAAGCCGTGAATACTTGAGATATACATTTATCAGAAATCTTTCAAATATATTAGAAGTACCCGGATTATCCTGAAATTTCTTCTGCTCGTCTTCATATTCCCTGATCTCTTCGATGATATTGGTAGCTTTGCCATAAACTATTTCAAGGAATTTATTCCTGTAAAAATCAAAATAAAACGCCTGGGCAGCTGATGAAATACCTCCAAGTATCCCGATTATCCATATATAAGTTACAGGATTCCACATCAGGAATGAATTCCCCCACAAACTGACATCATGCGCATGATACTGATTTGTAAGCCCGATACTTATTCCAAGGAATACTACTGTACTTACAACATAATCCACCACACCGTCAACAATTCTGCCGACTTTTGTACCGTTTTTCTTCATTCTTGCAATCTGGCCATCTGCACAATCAAGTACATTACTTGTAAAATAAAGCAGCGCACCGATCACAAGAAAAGTATAAGCCCCAAAGCCAAACAAAATGCCGGCAGTGGAGCCAATAAGAAGTGCGGCAACTGAAACCCTATCTGGTGTTAAATTGGCTGAATAGGTTGCCTTGACAAACAGGAATGCAAGCGGCCTGTAAAGAATAAGGTCGAAGATCTCTTCGACCTCAACTGCTTTCAGTGATGATTTGTATTCGCTGAACAAGCTCAATAATCTAACAATAAATATCTGATTATTCCCAATTTATCTCTTTACAATATTTCTTGATAGTATCCATCAGCAGCTTATTTTGCTCTTTCGTTCCAAGCGAAAGCCTTGCCTCAGTCCTGAATGCATCCTCATCAAGAAATTTTATTTTCAAATTACGATCATCAAGATACTTCTTAAGTCCTGAACGTATTTCAACCGGAATATCAACAAGCATAAAGTTTGCATACGACTTGAATGGTACAAAACCCTTTAATCTGCCAAATTCCCTGTACATCATTTCTTTGTCTTTTTCGTATTGCTTACCGATCTTCAAATACCATTTCAGATTATCCAAGGCTATCTCGCCCAGTTTTTCTGATACCCTGTTATATCCAAGGTAACGAGTTGTGAAGTTTATCAGTACATCCAGATTTTTGCCGGCAAATGCAAAGCCGATACGGAATCCCGCAAGTGCAAAAAGCTTGGAAAAAGTCCTGCAGATAACAAGATTAGGATACTCGTCAATATATGGCTTAACATAAGAGTTATCAGTTGAGCCAAACCCCCAATATGCTTCATCAATCATTGTAATTGTATCCTTGGTGGCATCGAGGAATTTTTTGAGATCTTTGTAATTGATACGGTTCCCGGTTGGATTGTTGGGTGAGGCAATTACAACGATTTTGGGTTTTGTATCTTTATAGATATCTATCATCGTATCAACATCATATAGATAGTACGGTATTCCGTCTTCAGTTCCCTTTTTCATTGGATACTCAACATTTGTACCGCCGCGCTCTGAAGCCACTTTTTTATAGTACCACCATGCTTCACGCGGAATAAGAACTTTATCGCCGGGATTCACATAACAGTGTATTATCTGTTTCAGCAGGTCTTCACTTCCATAGCTGAGCAAAACATGTTTTTCATCGAAACCGTATTCATCTGCAATCTTTTTCGAGAGGGCTGATTTAATTCCTTTCTGGAAATCGCGGGAATACCATGAAAGATATTCCATATCAACTTTCTTTAGGAATTTGTAAACTTCAGGTACGGGGCCAGTTTGTGATTCATTTCTATCCAAGAATAAAGGTTCTTTAGGAAATTTTGATTCTTTTTGCTTTTTTGCAGGCTTGCTTTTTTTCTTTTCTTTACCCATTTTTTATTTATTAGTTAGCGCCTCAACTCCGGGAAGGACTTTACCCTCAAGGAATTCAAGGCTTGCGCCGCCACCGGTAGAAACATGACTTACATCGCTATCCAGGCCGGCTTTGGCAATTGCGGCCGCAGAATCCCCGCCACCTATAACCGTAATCGCTCCCTTTTTGGTTGCTTCTGCAAGAGCTTTAGCAACCTCAAAAGTACCTTTTGCAAAGTTATCCATTTCAAATACACCCATGGGGCCATTCCATACTATAGTTTTGGCCTTTAAGATTTCATTGCGGAATTGCTTAATCGTTTCGGGACCAATATCCATTCCTATCTTACCTGCCGGAATAGCACCGGAAGTAACAATAGAGTGAGGAGAATCATTTTCGAATTTATCTGCAATTACAATATCAACCGGAAGCATTAACTTATCTCCGGCATTTGATAAAAGTTCTTTTGCAAGTTCTAACCTGTCTTCTTCAAGCAGTGAGTTCCCTATTTCATATCCCATCGCCTTGTAAAATGTGAATACCATTCCCCCGCCAACAAGGATCTTATCAGCTTTGCCGAGCATATTCTTGATAACATCAATCTTACCCGAAATTTTGCTGCCGCCAAGTATTGCAACATATGGATGCTCGGGGTGTGATACTGCTTTTGAAAGATAATCAAGCTCTTTCTGCATTAAATATCCTGC
>JAUQWT010000171.1 GCA_030835005.1 Ignavibacteria bacterium
GAGACATTGAATCAAGATGCGGAAAAACAGTTGAGATCATCTCAGCAGATTCCCGCCAGGTTTATAAACATATTCCAATAACAACGGCACAACCCTCTTTTAACGAGCTAAAACAATTCAAGCACCATTTCATCAGCACACTTGAGCTTGATCAGCATTTTAATGCAGGTGAGTTCGGGGCCAAAGCCAGGATACTCATTGAAAAGCTATTGAATGAGAATAAAGTACCTTTGATAGCAGGAGGCAGTGGTTTGTATGTTAATTCTCTTGTGTACGGCTTTTTTGAAATAGGCAGCGGGGATTCAAAGCTTGAAGAGAAATTCAGGGAAAAGAGAATCGAATTATACAAAATCAAAGAAGAAAAAGGTTTTGGTTATTTGCTGAAGGAATTACAGAAACATGATCCCATTACATTTAACAAAATGACGGAAACAAAGGAAAGAAGAGTTATCAGAGCGCTCGAAGTGTTTTACGTTACCGGTATACCGATATCAGTTCATCAAAGTAAGAAGATTGAAGTAGGTTTTGAACCTCTTCTATACGCAATCAAAACCGAACGAAGCGAATTATATGACAGAATTAACAATAGAGCAGAGATAATGATTAACAGCGGAATGATAGAGGAAATAGAAGCACTTTTGGTAAAAGGATATCATTATAAAACGCATAATTCACTTAACACTGTAGGGGCTAAAGAAGTATTTGATTTTCTTGAAGGCAAAGTAACTAAAGATAGAATGACAGAGCTGATTAAACAAAATACCCGGCGTTTTGCCAAACGGCAAATGACATGGTTCAGGAAGGACAAAAACATTCGGTGGATAACACCGGAGAGTGTGGAGCATGGAGTAATAGCAGATAGTATCTTTAAGGACTAATAGAAATTCCTTTTAAGATCAATCATTTCTTTTAGTAACGGATGCGGCCTGTAGCGGTCTTCACCAAGATCCCTCTGCAAAGATGCAAGAATATTGTAAACCAGTTCAATGCCAATCCTGTCTGCCCATTCAAGCGGTCCGTATGGATAGTTAGTTCCAAGTTTCATAGCGGTATCTATATCTTCCTTTGCTGCTATCTTTTCTGAATAAACCTGTGCTGCTTCGTTGATGATCATAGATAAAATGCGCGGAAAGACCATACCTGTTTTATCGGGGACTATTGAATAATTCAGCCCTAATTCAGCCAATAATTTTTCTGCATTTTTAAGTATTCCGCTATCCGTTATTTTTGATGGCGCAATTTCAATTGTCTTGGCTTTTGAAAAAGTGCTGTACAATCCGATTCCAACAAGTCTGGCAGGATTAGTACTGTATGTACACTGTTTATAAACCGGTATGCAAAGTGAAGATGTTAAAACAGGAATTTGAGAAGGAATGCTCTTATCAATACTTGAAATGTTTTCTGCTTTTTTATCTGCTGGAAAATTTGTGGTTTCAATTACGAGGTCAATATCATCGCTGTATGATTCGGAAAACTCAGCTTTGTTTTTCAGAAGAGCTCTTATTTCGTTGTTGATGCTTATGTTTCCTGCTAAAAATATTTTTGTCATATGAAATTCATTAATGAGATCTGAACGTCTGAAAGAAATACTTGATGGTCTTTACAATACTTACAAAAATAAGTATTCTTCAAAAGACCCGGTTTGGATACTTCACCGGTTCAGCTGCGAAAAAGATATTGAACTAATCGGCCTGATAACCGCTGCCTATGCATATGGTTCCGTTGACCAAATAAACAGATTCATAAGTTCATTACTCCTGAAAACCGGCAATAAACCATACGAATTTACCATTAATTTTTCCAAACGAAAAGATAAAAAATTTCTTGATGGTTTGGCATACAGATTTAATACTTCAGGTGACCTTTTAAACTTGTTCGGAAGTTTGAACAGCATATTGATTGAATATGGCTCTCTGAAAAAACTATTTCTTTCTTTTCACAAGAATGACAATGTAAACATAATTGAAGCTTTAGAAGGTTTCACAGCGAAACTGAACGAAGAAAAATCAATAAGCATAAGTCCTTATTATCATTATCTGGTTTCAAACCCCGCCGCAGGCAGTACTTGCAAAAGAATGAATTTATTTTTAAGATGGATGGTCCGCAAAGATGAAATTGATCTCGGCCTGTGGAATGAAGTCAGTACTTCCACTCTCTTAATGCCTGTTGATACTCACATAGGAAGGATATCAAAAAAAATGGGACTTGTTAAAAGGAAAACCATTGACCTGAAATTCGCCATTGAGCTTACACAGCGGCTCAAAACATTTGATGCGCTTGACCCGGTCAAGTATGATTTTGCATTATGCCATTATGGAATAGAAAAAAAAGATCTGTCATTATTGAAATAAACAAAATTCTGTCAATAGTAACTCAATAAATAATTACTTATTTTTGAATCTCTCAGAATAATTTCAGCACTAAAAGTCCTTTAATATTTTAAGGCAATTTAATATTTAATATGAAGATAGGAATACTTTGTTATCCAACATACGGGGGCAGCGGTGTAGTTGCAACCGAGCTTGGTATTGAGCTTGCTGCTCGCGGGCACCAGGTTCATTTTATTTCATACAGCATGCCAATGCGGCTTAACATGAGTTTTTCAGACAATATTTTCTTCCATAAAGTTGAAATGGCCTCATACCCGCTGTTTGACTTTCCGCTATACAGCATTGCGCTGGCAAGCAAAATTGTTGAGGTGGCAAAATTCAACGGGCTCGATCTTGTCCACGCCCACTATGCTATACCGCATGCTACAAGCGCTTACCTTGCTAGAGAAATTATCAAGGAAGAAGTTCTTTCGAAAAAGAAGAACAACAGGAATATAAAGATAATAACAACGCTGCATGGAACGGATATAACACTTACGGGACTTGAGATCAGTTTCCTTCCGACAATGAAATTCTCCATAAGGCAGTCTGATGGAGTTACCGCTGTATCAGAGTTCCTTAGAACTAAAACTCAATCACAGTACGAGATCTTTAAAGAGATCAAAGTAATACCTAACTTCATTAATCTTGATATATACAAAAAGATCAACAACAAAGAAACTGAATGCTTAAAGGCAAGGTTCTCTAAGAATGGAGAGAAAGTGCTGGTTCATACTTCAAATTTCCGTCCTTTAAAAAGAGTTGATGATGCCATTCGGGTGTTCAAAAAAATCCACGACAAAATTCCTTCGAAACTATTGTTAATAGGGGACGGCCCTGAGCGAAGCAAATGCGAATATCTGGCCAAAGATCTAGGAGTGGACGCTGATGTTAAATTTTACGGTGAGCAGGAATCGTTTACGGAAATTCTTTCAATTGCAGACCTTTTCCTAATGCCCTCTCAATCCGAAAGTTTCGGGCTCTCTGCACTTGAAGCAATGGCTTGCGGAGTACCGGTTATTTCATCTAATGCAGGGGGATTGCCTGAATTGAATCTGCATGGCGAAACCGGATATATTGCGGAGATCGGTGACGTTGATAAGATGGCTGATTATGCTTTAAGCTTGCTTGAAAACCCTAATAAATATAAGATCTTCTCTGAAAATACCCTTGAACGTGCAACTACACTTTTTTCTGCTGAGAAGATCATACCGGAATATGAGAAGTATTATGAGGAAGTGCTGGGTTCGTAGTTTTGTTTAGCAATTTTTTGTGATATTGATTATATTAGGGTATTCCCAAGAACGTAATTTCGGAGCGAAAAATGAAAAAGAACTACATTTTTTTAGCGATGTTGTTTTCCTTAATCTCTTCAGTTACTTTTGGTCAAATGTTTTGGCATCAGGCAGCAAGTTTTAACGGTTCAAGTAACATAACTATCCCTGCATCTCCATCAACTGATATAACAGGCAGCTTTACTGTAGAGGCATGGGTGAGCCCAACTGCAGGTGTACTGCAAAATATTATGGCAAAAGGCTCAAATCGATATGATTTGAGAATATCTGCGACAGGCGGAATAAGATTTGCCATTAGGACAAATGGAACTACAAGATTGAGTTCTAGAACATCAAATCCTGTAATACCAAATGTATGGACTCACGTTGCTGCAACGTATGATCTGGCAACCAATACTTTTTCTATTTTCATTAATGGTGTTTTAGATACATCTGCCGTTATTGCAGGTGCTGCCCCTACTTCAGCAGCCGAGACTGTAACTATAGGGACTGGGTTTAACGGTAGCTTTACAGGGTTGATTGATGAAGTAAGGATCTGGAACAGAGCGCTAACTGCACCTATAATATCTAACAATATGTTTGTTTCACTGGGAGCAACAGGTGGCGTTTATGATGGACTTGTACTTTCGATGACAATGCAGAATAATTTTGGTTCTTCTCCAACCAGTTTAACAGATTGGTCAGGTAACGGAAATAACGGCACAAATAATGGCGCTGTTTTTGTTAATTACAGCGGTAAACCTTCAAGGACAACTTACCAGAACCAAAGCATAAGTTTTGACGGAGCTTCATGGATTGCCGGCCCGGATAATGCGGCAGTAAGTCCTACTGCAGCAATAACTATGGAGGCATGGATCTTTCCTAAAACTAATGTTGGAACGCAGCCTTTTATCAACAAAGGAAACGCATCATCAAACTACCAGCTTAGGCTAACAGCTACAACAAATGTCATGTCAGCTGTTATTAATGGTGCGCTTATCAGTTCAACTGCTGCAATACCGGTAAATAGATGGAGCCACGTTGCTTTTACTTATACACCGGGCGGCACCTATAAATTCTTTCTGAATGGAAACGTTGCCGGTACAGGTACAAATGCGGCAGTTCTTATTGATGGTCCGGATTCATTGTTCGTAGGCAGATATCCTGGCGGCTCTTTTTTTACCGGTTACATTGATGAAGTGAGAATTTCTAATTATGCAAAGCCGGATAGCACAATCCAGCAGTACGTTTACCGGTCTATAGACCAGAGCAATGAACCATTCTCAGGCAATACAAACGTGGTTTATAATTTTGACGGTTATGGAGTTGATAATTGCTCAGATGGCGGACCGAGAATGTATTTCAGAAATAATGCAAGATTCTCTATTCATAATATAACGGGCAGCGGCACCGAAGACGAAAGTGCAACATCACCAATGAACAGGTGGGATGCAGGGAACTTCACTCGCGGCTGGTATATGAAGACTTCAGACAGGCTAATTCCTAACTCGGGAGCTATGGTGGTTGATAGTCTTAATATTGCTCCGGGGTTTTCTATGACAGATGTAAACTTCTTTATTGCTCTTAACCATACATTTGTCAGCGATCTCAGGATCACACTCGTCGCTCCCAATGGCGATAGCGCTAATGTTTTTAATGGACAGGGCGGCAGCGCAAATGACTTGGTTACAGTTTTTGATGACCAGGCCGATAGTGTTATATCAGGTATGAATAGTACTTTCATAGGAGCTTACACGCGTGTAAAACCCTCTGGAGTGCTGAATACACCATTTTCAGGTGACCCCTCAGCAGGTATCTGGAGATTAAAAATTATTGATGGCTTTGGGGGTGATTCTGGCAGAGTTTATTCATGGGGTATCCAGATAAATAATGCAGTCTTCACAGGTGTAAACCAGATTGCATCTGAAATACCGCTAAAATTCATGCTGCATCAGAATTACCCGAATCCGTTTAACCCGGTGACGAGCATTAAGTTCGCGATCCCAAGTTCTGCTTTTACTGTCATAAAAGTGTATGATATTATTGGCAGGGAAGTAGCTAAGCTGGTTGATAAGCAATTGAGTGCCGGCACATATGAAGTAACATTTGACGGCAAGAACATTGCATCAGGTGTTTATTTCTATAGGATCGAGTCTGCAGATTTTGTTGATGTGAAGAAAATGATGCTGGTTAAGTAAGAATTCTGCGAAAGTGCTGAGTTATTAATTGTTTTACGGGATTTGAAGAAAGTCCCGGTTGAAGAAAAGGGGGAACTTTTAATCAAAATTCCCTCTTTTTCTATATACACAGCGCGCTGTTACCGCGAATTACCTGTTTCATGGCTGTATTTACAATGTATTACATTAAGATGCATTTTAGTCAATTGATTTATTTAGCTTAATTAGTTATTCTGTAATCAAATTAAACTCAAAAAATGAGAAGATTATCGTTAATAGCAGTAATATTGGCCCTGGTTACAAGCGTTTCCTTTTCGCAGTTTAAAGATATACCGTCTGAAACGAAATCAAAGCTTAAAAGCAATAGTGGGTTGATTCTTGGCTTCATTAATCCCAAGAATTTTTCGATTTCTCACTCTATAAATATGTCATATCAGACCGGGGGAAATTCTTCCGTTAGCTTAACATCTTACACTGCAACTTTGAATTACAAGATTCTGAAGAACATGAATATCAGCGCTGATGTTACCATGCAGTATTCTCCCTATGCCAGCATAGGCTCAAACAATCCGGCAATTAACAAAGATTTCCAGAATTCATTCAACGGAATTAACTTAAGCCGGGTATCACTGGATTATAAGCCTTTTAAAAATATGTATATCAGCATAAATTATATTAACATGAAAAATAATTCATACTGGTATGATAATAATTATTACAATAACAGGTTTCTGAATAATACGTTTCCATACTAAAAATTAATGCCCAAGGCAAATTCAGGTGAATTTGTAACCAAGTTTAAAAATTATTCAATAAACATTCTAATTGTTCTTCTTGCAGTTGTAACAATTTACCTGTTCTATAATCTTTTTAAGCGCCTTACTACTCCCCAGCAGGATATAAAAACCCAGGTAGTTGATTCAACTACTTATTTAACCAAGCAGCCATCAGGCGGCACTTTGCAAATTGACGTGCAAAACGGCTGCGGAGTATCGGGCATTGCCGATAAGTTCACTGAGTTTCTGCGCTCTAAAGGCTTTGATGTTGTTGAAATGGGAAACTTCACAACACAGGATATCAAAACCACTATGGTGATAGACAGGGCGGGCAATATGAAGAATGCAAAACGTGTAGCCGCCTCAATTGGAGTAAATGATAAATATGTTATTCAGCAGATGAATAAGAACTACTTCCTTGATGCGACAGTTGTGATAGGGAAAGATTATCAGGACTTGCTACCTTTTAAATCGCAAGTAGAAACACAAACCAAGCCATAGAATTTTTTTTGAAGTGTTTTGATGATGTCAAAACATTTTTAACATTAAATTTAATATATAGAAAGATTTTACAATTTGGATTCCAAAAAGTTAGCTTTTAAACTGGCTGAATTTGCGTTAAGCAAAAAAGCCGAAGATATCAGGGTACTTGATCTGCGCGGTATTACTCCTATTGCGGATTTTTTTGTGATCTGTTCGGCACAATCAGAACCGCAGGTTAAAGCTGTTTCTGACGCCGTTCTTATTGGTGCAAAAAACGAAGGAGAAACTATCTGGCATAAAGAAGGCATGAATATGCGGTCATGGGTACTTCTTGATTTTGTTGACGTGGTTGTGCATATTTTCCTGCGCGATAC
>JAUQWT010000016.1 GCA_030835005.1 Ignavibacteria bacterium
CAATTGGATACTAATCCCCAAATCAGCGTAATCATTCCCACCCTCAACGAGGAAAAATTAATCCTTCAGATACTCAGTCAATTTACTCCGGATATTAAGAAACGGTTCGGAATTGAAGTTATCATTTCCGATGGCGGCAGCATTGATTCAACGATCAGTTTAATTGAATCCAGCAGCTTGGCAGATAAAATAGTCAAAGCTGTCCCGGGGGAAAAACAGAACATTCCGCAGGGCAGAAACGCCGGGGCTTCATCAGCTTCAGGTAAGTTTTTCTATTTTTTCAATGCCGATACACTGATAGAAAACACCGAATCTTTTTTCAGTACAAGCATAAGCACGTTCCAGAAAAGTCCTTTTGCAGCTTTGACCTGTAATATCAGGGTATTCCCGGATGATGTCAGGCTGTCTGATAAGATGTTCCATGGATTTTATAACAATTATGTGAGGGTGCTTAACAAAGCAGGTATGGGAATGGGCAGAGGCGAGTGCCACATGGTAAGAAATGAAGTTTTCAGGTCGGTTGGAGGTTATAATGAATTACTTGCTGCCGGAGAGGATTATGACCTTTACAGAAGAATTGCAAAATACGGAAAGATAAAATTCATATCAGAACTCACTGTATATGAATCCCCAAGAAGATACAGAAAATTCGGTTACCGAAAAGTATTCGGTGACTGGACAAAGAATTCGCTTTCAGTGTTGTTCAAGAATCGCTCGGTATCGGATGAGTGGGACCCTGTTAGATGAGATTTATACTTGATAATTAGCTAGAAAAGATAACTAGATTCAATTTGATTAGCTTCACTAATAAGAGCCGAGAAAAGGTGACCCAAAAACAATAGCTTCAACCGAAATTCAAAAAATTTCTGAATTGCGGCTAAAGCCGGAATCCTTCTAAATCCTAATCCACGAGCTAAAGCTCGTGGCTACTCAAAAAAGTTGTATAAAGTTTAATTAACTGGTCTTGTTGAAAAAGATCTTGAATTTGATCTTGATTAGCTCCGCTCTTTAGAGCGGAGTCGAGGAACACCCATATACCTGTGGCTTTAGCCGCAATTCTACTTCTCAAAACCCATTTTTTTGATGAATTCCTTATATTCATCAATGAATGATTTTGTTTTATGATGTTCTTCCTGGTTCTTGATGTAATCCCGTACTTTATCAACTGCCGATTCACTGACTGATAATGCTATATACTCGTCCTGCCATTCAAACTTGAGTTTCAACAATTTGTTTTTATTAATCCAGTAAGATGATTCTCCCTTTATCAACCTGATAACATCACTTAACTTTTGTTCGGGATGAATATTTATCAGAATATGGATGTGATCTTTTACACAATTTATGAAATCGATATGTATTTTCTTCAGTTTTGCATTTCCCCGGATGTGAGAAAGCAATTTGGATTTCAGTTCATTTGTAATGTACGGCTCCCGGTTTTTTGTTGACCAGATCAAATGAATCCAGAGTTTTGTATATGGCATAATAATAAGTGTGGAATTAGTGCTGATGCCGTTATTTTTTTTCCGCATCTTTTTCCCCGTTCTAAAGAACGGAGATAATCAGAGTAAAATTACTTATCATTAACTATTGATTGAAGCAAGATATTTCCCCGGTACAAGATAATCCTTAACATATTCACCAATTGAATCTTCCAATTTCATAGTTTCTTTGTGATAGCCTGCCTTATGGAGCCTCTTCATTTCTGCTTTGCTGTAATACTGGTATTGGTTTTTGATATTCTCCGGCATGTCGATGTATTCGATATTCGGTTCTTTGCCAAGCGCAGAAAAAACTGCATTTGCAGCTTCCAGCCAGGTTGAAGCTTTGCCCGAGCCGATGTTATATATCCCTGTTTCATTCTTTCCCGCTTCGTTGAACGGATCGAAGAACAATGTCATATCCACTGCGTCTTTGATGTAGATAAAATCTCTTTTCTGTTCGCCGTCTTTGTATTCCGGCAACAATGACTTGAATAATCTTAACTTCCCGCTTTCAAGAATTTGACCATAAGCCTTATTGACCATGCTTCGCATATCACCTTTATGGTCCTCATTAGGGCCAAACACGTTGAAATACTTCAATCCCGTGAATTTATCCAGATAATTGCTTCCTATCACCCACAGGTCAAACAGTTGTTTGGATAGCCCGTATTTGTTCAATGGCTTGAGTTTCGGTATAATTGAAATATCATCATCAAAACCCGCTTCCCCTGCCCCGTATGTCGCGCCGCTTGAGGCATAAATATACTTGGCATTGTTCTTCAGGCACCATTTGCCCAGCTCTTTGGAGTACTCTACGTTATTTTCAATAAGATAATCCATATTATCTTCGGTTGTAGAGCTGCACGCACCCATATGATAAATTGAATCAACCTTGTACCTTATAGAGCCTTTTGTCACCTGTTTCAGGAAAGTATCTTTATCAATAAAATCCACATAATCCAGATGTTTCAGATTATTCTGCTTTGGTCCATTGATATCTTCATCTACCAGCAGAATGTCATGGTTGCCCAATGTATTCAGCCGCCAGCAAATTGCACTGCCAATAAATCCCGCCCCGCCTGTTATTATCTTCATCAGTATAAGTTGTTTAGATATCAAATTTAACATATAAGTATAAGTAATTCAATTTATTAATTAGTTTTTATCTATTATGTTTTTTCTATAGGATTTGACTTAGTAAATTGTTAAATTT
>JAUQWT010000172.1 GCA_030835005.1 Ignavibacteria bacterium
ATAGCACAATTTTTTGGCTTATGTTCTTTTCTTGCATCCAGCGCTTCGCGGTCGTAGCAAAGACTTCTGCGGCCGGCGGGACTTTCTGCAGAACAATCGTAAAAAATATATTCACCCGACTTTTTATCATAACCAACAACATCGGGTTCACCGCCAGAGTTTTCCATTTCATGGAGTGACCATAATTTCCCGGGATATTTTTCCAGTTTTGCCTGAACTTTTGCCCATACAAGGCCTTTGTGGCGATTCATATTCTTCTCAAAACGGGATGAGAGAGTTTGAAGAAGCTCTTCAATTTGCTTTGAAGTCAATTTGCTGCTCTTGGTTTTGTTCATGCTTTGATGATACTAAGATTAAGTATTTATGTTTACTTACACAAACATAATCGATGTTGGTGAACCCAAAAACCCCTCAGGCAACAACCGTAATCGGAATTTAGGCCAACAGCGGAGAAAACACTAAATTTTCGCGAATTTTGATTACAATCCATAAACCTGCCGCGGGGCAAGGCAGTCAGGAAAGCGGTCTATAAGCTGTTTCCTGGTTTCGTAGCATAGCTGGCAGGCGTCTATATATTTACTGTTAAGTGAGGTTCTGTAATGCCGGGCAAGCTTCAACGGGCCGCCTGAGAGTATGTGCTTAACTACCGGATGAGTTTTAGCCAAATAATTATTCATAATTTCCGAAAGCGGTACCTGCCACATATTGCCGATAGAAATACCCTGGCATACCTGAACATTGCCAAATGAATCAACATGAACTCTTTCGGGAGATTCCAGCTCTTCCCAGCGGCACCTGTCAAATTCTGCAGGGTCAGCGCCGGGAAATTTTTCTGCCAGCTTATCAGCGGCTCTTCCGCGGAACATCACTTCTCCGCTTGTGACGGGCTCACCTTTTTTCCGCTGAGTAATGCATGAGCTTAATTCGGGGCTATCAATTGAAATTGAATTTACACGGATACCTAGGTTCTTTGCTGCCTGAATTGCAATTGAAGCGGGAGAATTAATACATTTACCTGAATGCAATTCGTCATCGCTGATACTCAGGTCGTCAATATCCAATTCCTTAAGCGGCTTCAGCCACACCTCAGCATCGCTAACTGAAGCTGCGAAGTATGCATTAGTGACTATACCAACCTTAAATCCAAACAAAGAAGCCACCCTTACCATTTCAATCATCATGGGATAGTATAAAAACGGTTCGCCGCCTTCGAGGTAGATCCATTCAACTGTGCCTATTTTTTTGGCTTCATTGAGTGTTTTAGTGAACTGATCAAGAGTAAAAGTACCTTCAGCACCCGCGGAGCTGTAAACAAAACAGTGGTCGCACTCGTAAATGCATTTATATGTGAGCAGAAAATGTATTCCGGTTAGCATGGGATTATTGAATTATGAATTTAATTCACTATTTCGCAATTTGTATTGTGGAGCTAAGGGGGATCGAACCCCTGACCTCTTGAATGCCATTCAAGCGCTCTCCCAACTGAGCTACAGCCCCAATTTAATTAAGAACTAGTCAGCCCAATTGCGGACTAATTCTTAATAGAATTTTACAAATGTTGCAAGAATTGGCAAGATATTCAATTCAGAAATTTATTAATGAAGTATGAAAGTTGGC
Source organism: Ignavibacteria bacterium (assembly GCA_030835005.1). Taxonomy (GTDB): domain Bacteria; phylum Bacteroidota; class Ignavibacteria; order Tepidaquicellales; family OLB5; genus OLB5. The sequence goes on from JAUQWT010000172.1 coordinate 1,618, forward strand.
GGCAAATGACTATTTGTCATTCTATCGATTGACTAGAATCATATTTATTCCGCTTCAATAACCCTATTTTGCGTATAAGTCCAACAATTTTATTCAGTTCTGAGCAGTGATATTGCATTTTTGATAGCATTTAACTTAGAATAAGTGAAAATGGGAAAGACAATACAGATTCTCATTCCTTTCTTTCTATGGATGTTTTTGGGCCAGTTGTTTTCTCAGTCTGCTTCTATTTCCTTATGCCCGCCACCGCACTCAGCAATAAATTGCTTGAACTTTTCAGGAATCCCGCTTCTTCAGTATTATGAAATTGAAGGAGTGGTTTATCGGTGCAGTAATCAAGCTTCAAGTTCTGATGACATGCCTGAGTGGGTGAAAACACGGAAGAGCCCGAAATATCCAGATAAACAATATATGGTCGGAGTGGGAGAGGTAAGATCAACCGGCAATTCCGTGGAAGACAAAAAGAATGCCGATAATGACGGGTATGTGCAGATAGGAAAACAAATAGCCGTAAATGTCAGCAGTGAAAATTTCTATGAATCATATGAAGTTCTTTCAGAGGGTACACAACAGTACGGCGAAAAGAGTCAGTCAACAATGAAGATCTCAACATATGTTGAGTTGAGCGGCCTGACAGTGGCAGAAAGATATTATGATACGGATAATGAGATATATTATTCGCTGACTGTGCTTGATAGAAGCGCAGCATCAATTATACTTAAATCAAAACTTCAGCAGGCAATAATTTCATATGAAGAGAATATGAAACTTGCCGGGGAAAATATTTCAAGAGGTTCCGTGTACCAGGCATTGCTTAACCTGAAGGAGTCAATAAGGCAGGTAAATCTGTTTAATCTTTCAATCCCTTTTTACCAGATAATATCAAAAGAAAGCAATATAACCGGCACTTTCGGTAAAACCATAAACAAAAACGAAGCCGTCAATAAATTCTCGGAGGTGATATCTTCTTTGAGCATACAGAAACTTTCGGGTGAAGATCAGGACGTTAACTACGAGAGACCTCTGGATAAGCCGCTTCAGGTAAAAGTTGCTGCCGGCAACGGGCAGGCGGCAGAAGGAATACTGGTCGGCTACATTTTTGTTTCAGGCACAGGTGATATTGAAGAGAAGATCCGGACCGATAACAACGGCGTCGCTTCAGCCAATGTAACAATGATCAGACAGGGAAGCCATAAGGAGTATCATGTCAAGAGCTTCATAGATCTATCCGAATTCAAAGATACGGCGCTGATATTCACCGACCTGAATAAACTGCTGGGCGGATATAACAAAGAAGATATTTTCAGGCTTAAGAAAAAAGATATTTATCAGAACAGTATAGTCCTTGTCCAGGTAGAAGAAATTTCCGGTACAACCAAACAAGGCAACAAAATGATATCCAACATTCTGTCGCAGAAACTGATGGAAAACGGAATGACCGCGCATCTGGAAGACAATAGCGGTAACTATACGATCCTGATAAGCGGTTCATTTACAGCAAATCCTTTCAATGAACTTTCAGGCATTAAGATCTACAATGTCAGCGGTACAATTAAGGCAGTGCTTAAAGAAAACGGAAAGACAATTGCAGTTGAAAATGTGCAGGATGTAAAAGGAATGGGAAATACCGATGAGCAGGCTTCAGATAATGCATTAAAGAAAGCTGCAGAAAAATTCATAGACTCATTTATTTCACAAATAGTCTCAGGAGAGTTTAGGTAACAAATCGGTTACCTGATTTCATAAAACTAATAATAAGACAATGAAAACATTTATTCTGTTAATTTTGACCATGTTCTTGTTTTCACCGAATAGTTATTCCCAGATGCAAAAAGGGGATAAATCATTGGGATTTCAGGCTTATTTATCAATAGTAGAAAACAGTACTTCAGGATCGATACTTGGCAGCTTCAGTTACAATATATCTGATAAAATCAGGTTGACTATGGCTCCATCTATCACTATAAGCAGCACACCAACTGTGAAATATTCCAGTACCGGTGTACCAAAGACTGAAAATGAAGTAAAGGCCTCTGTTGGTTCTTCTTATACGGGAGAGTATTACTTTTCGAATAAGGCAAAGCTCTCATTCTTTGTACTGTTAGGATTGTACTGGCCGGACTTCGGCGAAAGCAATAAGGCTATTATCACTGGGCCGGGATTGAATTATTTTATTTCACAAAATGTGTCATGGAAAACCAATCTGCAGTTTGGGTTGATGTTTATTCCGGGAGTGAAAGTAACGGGCTCGACTGTTACAACCGAGTCAACAAGCACTTTCCTGACATTGCTTACTACCGGGCTTGATTTCAGATTTTGATGAGATGGCAAATATAAATATTCATACTTTTATCCTTAAGGTGATAGCAGTATTAATGCTGCTTTCACAGGAAGTATTCTCACAATTTTCAGTTTATCAGGATAATGCAGTTGAGGCAATCGCCCAAGTGACTGTGACCAAACTTAGCAAAGATGCGCGCTTTCTTGCTTACGGTATGGCAAACGGTAATATCACTCTTTATGATGTGAGCGCAAAGAAAGAGCTGAGGAGCTTTAATAAACACAAAGAAGGTGTCACTAACCTGATCTTCGATAATGAGAACAAGTATCTGGTTTCTGCAGGTACTGACGGCAATATAGTGATCTGGGATCTTTATTCAGGAGATGCTTTGAAAGAGATCAGTGATTTCAAAGATGAGATCAATTGCATCGACCTGAGCCCCGATGCAAAGATGCTTGTTGGCTGCGGAGACAGAGATGAGATATTTCTATGGGATTTTCCATCAGGTAAACAAAGAGGAACATTCAAGGGTCATGAAAAGAATGTTGTATTTGTAACCTTTAATCCAAACGGGGACCAGATACTTTCTGTTGGTGAAGATAATCTGATGATGCTGTGGAATGTTAACCAGCTGAAAAAAATAAGAAAGACTGAGATCGAGCCGCTTACCATGAAAAACTCCGGAGTGGAAGTTAAATATGCAAAGTGCAGCTTTGATAAGTACTTCGTAGGCATGGGCATTCAGGAAACAGTGCTTGATAAAGGAGGCCAGTCAATGGTCTTCAGATACAATATGACGTTCTATGAATGGAATTCAGGCAAGGAAATTGTGACAGTAATGGGTAACAACAAAGATCTTGATGTTTTTTGCCTGAGCCCTGATAAGAATTATCTAGTGACAGATAATTCCACTCTCAGAGAGAACATACTCTCCTTCTGGAACATTCAAAAAGGCGTGGTTGAGCAGAATTTTCCAATGGACGGGAAGATAACTTCAGTAGATATGAGTGAAAACGGAAAATATCTTTCTGCTTCCGTCAGCTCTGCAAAGAACGAAATAATATTGTTCCAGGTATCAGGCATAGCTGGGCATGAATCGTTCAATAACAGCCAGGTTATACAGCAGAATCAGCAGTCCAACTTCGGCGGTTCAATTAAATTGAATACACCTTCAGATCCCCTTATCCAGCTTGGTGAAAGAAAGAGACTAGCCGTGATGTACTTCGAAAGCTCCGGAGTAACCGATGATGTTTCAAAGACTGCTACCAATTTGCTTGAAGGGAAGCTTGGAAACAGCAAATACGTCGACATGATCGAAAGGAATCAGATAGACAAGGTAATAGAAGAGCTTAAATACCAGATCTCGGGGTTTACTACAGGCGATGCAGTGGATATAGGTAAACAGCTGAATGCAAATTACATACTTATCGGCAGTCTTAATAAGCTTGGCAATCTGATAATTATTACTGCAAAGCTTGTTAATGTTGAAACAACTCAGATTGAAGGAACAAGGGAAGTGCAGTGTTTAAATGCTACGATAGAGAATATTTCGGATATGGTAAACGTGCTTGCTCCAACAATAGTGAAATTTTAGGGCAAAAATTTAATTCTAATTCCAAGAATATGAAAAGCATAAGAAGTAAATTCAATATCGTCCCGATCTTCATGTCATTATTAGTTCTTTGCGCTATTTCCTCCGGTTCATATTGCCAGGATGCCCCGGATTGGGTTAAGGGAAAATTCCCGTCCGAGCCGGACGCAATGTTTGCAATAGGTATGGCTAATATAGGGGCAAATATGGTTATGACCATGAAAAAAGTTGACGATGACGCAAGGATCGAACTGGCCAAGAAGCTAACCGTAAAAGTGAAAACAGTGTTTGAAAAATTCACGCAAGAATCTATTGATATGCTCAACGAAGAAGCTGTTTCTTCGATTGAGACATCAACAGAGGTAACTAAAACAATTACAGAAGCAACATTGTTAAACGTGGTAATTGTAGACCATTACCAGGATGAAGATAATAACATTATGTATGCATTGGCGAAGATGAAGAAAGAAACAGTTGTTTCCCAATTCAGAGAAGTACTTGATCAGGACACAAAAAAGATAATCAAGGAAGACAAAAAGCAAATTGTGATGAAGAATCTTGATGAAGAACTTGAAAAATGGGATATTTCTCAATAAGATACACTTCGTAAAGAGGCGTTTTAGATAAATCTATTGCAAAGAAAATGAACAGGAATTCATATTTCAATTATGCTGTTCTGTTTGCACTTATCCTGTTTGGCTCCCTGCAGTTCGCTCAGGAAAAATCAAAAGGATTGGTTTTTGCAACTGCAGAACAGCTCAGGGGTATTCCTATTGCGTCAAGTCCTTATTCAGGAGATGAAATGCCTAACAGCGCCGATCTTTCTGAAAATATGCCCCCTGTCGGAAATCAAGGTATGCAGAATTCATGTGCAGCGTGGGCTCTTGCCTACGCAGTTAAGAGCTACCAGGAAAAAGTTGAAGAGCGCGTGCCGTTTTATTCCGGAAGTTCTGTGGATAATAACCGTATATTCAGTCCTGCATTCCTATACAATCAAATGAATAACGGAAGAGACGGGGGGAGTTCATTAATCTTCTCGATGAATTTACTTTCCGAACAAGGCTGCGTGCCGCTGAGTGAAATGCCATATAATTCATCTGACTATTTGACTTTGCCGAGCCCTGAAATGAAAACAAAGGCCAAGCAGTACAGGATTGATTACTGGAGACAGGTAAATTTTCAGGATCCCAGGGAAGTCAAAGCCCAGATCAATGCCGGGTACCCAGTAATAATAGGAACGAAAATTGATAAAGGATTCGAGGAGATTGGCAATTCCGGTGAAAATCCTTGCATTTGGAAACAGTATAATGGTACTGACTTTAACGGCCATGCAATGGTGGTAGTTGGTTTTGATGATCATTTGAAAGCATTTAAGATAATGAATTCATGGGGAAGTCAATGGGGAAATGACGGGTTTTGCTGGATAAGTTATGATTTTTTCCCGGTGTGCGTGCAGGAAGCATATGTGATGAAGGATGCTCAGAATTCAAATAACACGACAATTACTTCATCTAATTCACTGTTGATAGAAGGTATTAATGCCCTTAAAAATGATGAATACAATGCTGCTATTGAAAAATTTACAGGTTACTTGAAACAAAATTCCGGTTCTGATACTGCCTATAACTGCAGGGGTCAAAGTTATTTTAAGCTGGGTGATGCGGTGAATGCACTTTCTGATCTGAACAATGCTATCAGGATAAACCCTAATTATCATGAGGCCTATATTACCCGCGGGAAAGTATACTACAAAACCGGAAATTATAATGATGCTATCAGAGACTTTGATTTTGTGCTTTCGAAAGATCCAAATTTTGCGGCCGGTTATTTTTTCAGGGGTCTGGCATACAATAAGATCAATAAGTACAACGAAGCTGTAAAAGACATGACGATTGCTATTGATATAAAACCTGATAATCCGAATACCTATTATAACAGAGGGCTTAATTACCTTGAATTGAAAGAATACAGCAAGGCCGTGCAGGATTTCTCTAAAGCAATAATGTATAACCCGAAAATCTCGACTTTTTACCTCAAGAAAGGAATTTCCAACTATAAACTAAAGAATTATGATCTGGCAATTGAAGATTATAAGAAAGCGATTGAAATAAATCCGGATAATTTTGAAGCAAACAAAGCATTAGGGCTTTCTTACTTTCAGAATAACGATCATCGGGAATCGATAGAGTATCTTACTGTTGCAATAAACCTTAACGGTACAGATGTAATTTGCTATTATGTCAGAGGGCTTTGTTATTATTTAACGGGCTCACATGAAAGCGCCATTAGCGATTGGGAGACGGCCATCAGCCTGGATCCGGAAATTGAATCAAAGGTCAAAGATAAGCTGGAAAATTCCAGGAATATCATCAAATCGAATTAATGTACATAGATCGTAAAGAAAAAGACCAGCTTGATGAAGTTGTTTACAGGGCACTTAGGGATAAGACCGGTTCAACCATAGTCTTAACCGGTGAACCGGGTATAGGTAAGACAACTTTTATGAGAAATTATTTCGAGTCCCTTAATGAGAATGAAGATCTCAAAAACATAAGAACCGCAACAGGGTCCTGTTCTGATATTGACGGGGTATCCAGCAGTTATCTTCCATGGAAGGAAGCGCTCATTGAACTTGATGTAAACTTTTCTGCTGCCGGAGATAAGAAGCAAAAAGAAGGATTCAGGAAAATAGTTTCGGCAGTCATAAATGAAAATGGAACTGACTGGATAAAAGCAATTCCGCAAATCGGGGGAATTGGAGCAGGTGTAATTAAGGCTGTTAAAGCCTTTAAGAAAAAAGATCACATTGATATTAATACCGGTGAGATGGCAGGAATAAGTATGTCACAGCGTATCAAAAATGCAGTTGATGATGCCGGTACGGATCTGCTTGAGTCAATTCCTCTTGTTGGCGGTTTGGCAGCGGCAATACATAAAACTTCAATAACCGTTATGAGAAAATCAGATTCTGTGACTTGAAAGAATCAGGAAGATTTTTTTGTTCTGGTCGTGAATAAACTCAGAACTTTAGCTCAAAAGAATACAATTATAGTTTTCTTTGATGACCTGCAATGGGCAGATCTTTCGACACTGAATTTACTGTTCTATGCTGCCAAGAATCTGAAAGAAAAAACCTATCCTTTGGTTTTAGTATGCACATACCGCCCTCAGGATGTGAAAGAAGGGAGAATAAATCCTGTTACCGGCAATTATGACCGGCACCCTCTTGAAGAGAAACTGAACAATCTGGCACGTTACGATGCTGTGAAGGAAATCAAGCTGAGCAGTTTTTCAGAGCAGCAAATGGAAAGTTATTTTAAAAAAAGATATCCGCACAATGATTTTTCTCGAAAATTCAAGAAGGAAATTATTGATCTGACTGAAGGAAATGCATTCTTCTTGAAAGAAACTCTTGAGAATCTGTCTGATATGGGATATATTTTTGAAGAAAACGGCAGTTTCAGGCATAATATGAAAATGGATCTGTCTTTATTCCCTAAGACAATTGAAGGAGTGATCAGGGAACGATATGAAAGACTGCCGGACGAACTTCAGGAATTGCTGCAGATCGCTGCGGTGATGGGTAAAGAATTTTCTGCAGAATTATTGAAGAGTATTACTGAACAAAGCGAGATCAAATTCTTAAGGAACTTCGAACTCCTTCAAAGTAAGTTCAACATAATAGATCCCGAAGATGAAGTTTTTGATAGATTAACGGAAATATACCGGTTTAACCACCATCTGGTTCAAAAATACATTTATTTCAGTATTAATGCCGGGATAAGAACAAATTATCATAAGATAATCACAAGGCACATAAAAGACATATATGGAAATGAAAGCATTTCAAATATTATCGGCATATACAGCTTTCATTTTGGAATTGGAAACAAAATTATTGATGAAAAGTATAAACTCCTGCTGAGGAAAGAAAGTTTGGGAAAAACTGTTCCGGTAAAGATTGCAGAAGAATTCCTTGGCTACCAGGAGGAACGTGCTGAGGTTTACGAAAAAAGCTACAGCAGTGAAGAAGCAATAAATACTTATGACCTCATAATCGAAATATCAGATATACTTGGCCTTGATGAAAATGCACTGAAATACTCGATAAAGAAAGCCGAGATGCTGATGGTAATGAGTAAATGGAGTGACTCTGAGAAAATCCTGCAGCAAGTTTTACTGGCTGAAAATGGCAGTTGCGCTCAATACAAAGCAAACAGCTTGAATTTAATCGGCAGATTATATGAGTTAAAAGGAAAATATAATGAAGCATTGAATTTCCTGAATCAGGCAAATGGAATATTTGAAGAATTAAAGGATGAGACAGGGCTTTCAAAAGTACTGGGCAATATCGGAATGATTTACAAGAATATGGGTGATTATGATACTGCGTTAACGTATTATAACCGGCAATTGAAAATATGTGAGAACCTGAATGATCTTAAAGGAATTGCTTTATCAACAGGTAACATCGGGATAATATATTATGAATTGGGAGAATACGAGCAAGCAATGGCCTGTTATTCAAAACAGAAAAGTATATATGAACAGCTGAATGACAAAAGCGGACTATCTTATGTAATAGGTAATATGGGAATTATCAGTTTTCAGAATCATGAATACAATCAGGCAGAAGAATATTATTTGCAGCAGATCAAAATTTGCGAAGATATAGGCGACAAAAGAGGAATTGCAAGGGCTTTTGGGAACATTGGTGCCTTGAGATTGGAAAATAATGATTATGATTCTGCTGTTGAATATCTAGATAAGCAGATTTGCAGCAGCGAGGAAATAGGAGACGAGATAGGGTTGATCTATTCTTACCTGAACAAGGGGATCATCTTTATGGACAGGAAAAACCTTGATCTCGCCAGAGAGCTTTTTGAAAGATCTTTGAAGAAAAGCTGCGATATATGTGATAAGAAGGGAATTGAGCTTTCGAAGAAATTCCTTGATGAGGTCAAAAATATAAGTGGGCAAGAAGAATCTAAATATGTGAGTTCTGTAGGATAATAAAGCTATAGTCTCTTATGACTACTAAAAAATGCGCATTCATAATTGACTTTATAACAGTAACTTAAAGTATTATCCTTATTAGCCGCTTCATCCAGATTTCCTAAAATTTACTCGGGAGAATGAGATGAAGAATTTATGTCCCAACTCAATCCCTTTTAAAAAGTTCGTATTGTATTTTATAGAATTAGTGTTCTCAGTAATATTAATTCTTTCTTCTGCCAATACAGCATTCTCGCAATACATTTGCCAGGCACCGCAGCCTACAGGGCCGGGTTACTGGCAGTCAGTTGATCCGCCGACGATTACGTGGTCTCCCGTTTCCAATCCTCCCTGGTGTATAGGCGCTGTGGTTGAATATGGCTATTTACCATACTACTGTGATGTGAATCAACTGACGGATTGGTTTGTACCTCAGGATGTAGTTTATACAGTACCTAACTCACTGTGGAACATTATTCCGTTAGACGAACCGCACTGCTGGGCAATGAGAAGCGGAACCTTTGCAATGAATCACAACATAGGCGGTACTTTGGTGCGATTGCCGGCGGCACTAAGCCCCGTTTCGATTATCTTGCCTGTCTATGGTGCGACGGGAATCTCTTTAACACCTTTGTTAAAATGGACAACAGTTGCAGATGCGATTAATTACAGGGTCACTGTTTATCACACTAAATGGCTGAACACAGTTGCATTAGATACATTAACTCCATTTGACAGCATTTATGTACCCTCCGGAGAATTCACTGAAAATACGAATTATTTGTGGAGAGTAAAGCCGTACTCTGCAACTGGTGAAGGTCCTTATTGCGACCTGAGTACATTTACAACCGGCTTCATTCCCGCGGCACCCCTTCTTGTTTCTCCGGTTGATAACGCATCCGAAGTTTCAATTTCACCGACATTGGTTTGGAATACTTCATTGAGTGCTTCCACATACCGATTACAGGTTGCAAGAGATGCAGGATTTAATAATATCATTTTCAATGATTCGACTTTAACATCAACCTCAGAAGTTATTCCAGGACTTGCATACCTGACCTCGTATTTCTGGAGAGTCAATGCAAAGAATTCCTTTGGAACCGGTCCGTGGTCATCTGTATGGAAGTTTACAACAACGGACGGTTTGCCATCTCAGGTTGTTTTGTCTTCACCGGCAAACAATTCAGTTGAACTACCGGTTAATCTCATATTTAACTGGTATAGGGCAAGTGAAGTGACCTCGTATTTACAGAAAGAAGCAGAGAGTCCCGGTGTCATTGCAGTTAAGTATAATACAGACGCAATAGATGCTTATTGTTTTGAGTTGACAACAGATACAATAACCTTTGCAGGTTTGACCAGGGATACAACTTTAACTGATACAACAAAAGCAATCTCCGGCCTTAGTTTGGGAGCAAAGTATTATTGGCGCGTGAAGGCTAAAAATTCTATTGGATGGGGAAAATTCAGCCTATGGTGGTATTTTGCAACCACAGACGGATTGCCAAAACAGGTTATTCTGTATTCGCCTGAAAATAATGCAATCGATCTGCCGCCGGCTGTAACATTTACATGGTATCAGGCATTTGAGATAAATCCTAACAAGTTAAGAATTGATGAAAAAAAGGATAATAAGAAGAATACTAAAGCAATCAGTGCTTATTGTTTTGAGTTAACATCTGATACAGTAACACTATCCGGCATGTTAAGGGATACAACCGTTATGGATACAACTAAAGATGTAAGCGGACTTCTGGCCTCAACTTCATATTACTGGAGGGTTAAGGCAAAGAACGAAACAGGCTGGGGCAGCTACAGCTTATGGTGGAAGCTAACTACCATGGCTTTGCCGGCTGTTCCTGTATTGTATTTGCCGGAAAATCTTGCTGCAAATGTATCAATAATTCCGGAGTTTGACTGGGGCGATGCTGACGGCGCTGTGAACTACTCAATTCAGGTCTCAACAAATCCGGATTTTTCCGCACCGGTTCTTGATTCAGGTGAAATTGCAGGCTCGGGATTCCTATCGCCGTGCGGAATTCTGAAGTACGATACGCTATATTACTGGCGCGTTAAGTCAAACAACGTAATCGGAAGCAGTTCATGGTCTGAGATTTGGAACTTCACAGTTTACAGCAAACCCGAATGGTTTATTCAGTGTACCGGCGTGCAAAACACCCTGCTGGATTTGGTTTTTATAAATGCAAATACTGGCTGGGCTTGCGGTTATGATGGCGTTATAAAAACCACTAATGGGGGTTCACTGTGGTTTCCTGTAAATAACGGGATCGATTTAGCCTGCTTATCTATTTTCTTTATTGATGAAAATACCGGCTGGGTTGCAAATGATTTTGATTTAATATATAAAACAACCAACGGGGGAAATTCATGGAATTACGGAATTGAAGAAGGTGCGTATGGCAATAAGAGTTTTGATTTTATAAATGCAAATACAGGATTCTTTGCAATATATAACTGGGCTAAGAATTCCGGTGAATTTTCCAGAAGCAATACTGCTGATGGTTATGATCATGGAATATTCAAGACAACTGATGGAGGAATTGACTGGTTCTCAATAGATGTTCCCCTGACTACCAATTATAATGCTGTTGATTTCCCGGGTTCAGGGACAATTGGTTACACCTGCGGAGGAAGCGGAGATGAAGGAGGAACGGGATACATGCTTAAGACCACTGATGAAGGAGTAATTTGGACAGAAATGGACGTAACAGGAAGTGCACATCTTACTGACTTATCGTTTATTGATCAATTAACAGGCTGGGCAGTAGGTTCAGGCAGTACGGTTATTTATACTTCAAATGGAGGAATGAACTGGACTCTTCGCAACAGTTCAATAGAGGATGATCTTGTATCTGTATATTTTATTAATGAGAATACCGGCTGGACGTGCGGCGGCAATAATATTTATAATACAACCGATGCCGGAATGACCTGGACTCTTGCTCAAAACATCTTTCCGGGATTAACGAGTATTACGTTTAAGAACTCAAAGGGATGGATATCCGGTGAGAACGGTCTAATTCTTAAAAATGATGGCGTACAAGAAACTCCTGTGCCGATTTTGATTTCTCCTTTAAATGGTTCTGTGGGTGTTTCTTTAGCACCACTGCTTGACTGGAGCGATGTAACAGGAGCATCAGAATACCGGGCACAAGTTTCAACCGACTCAAATTTCAGCAGTACTATTATTGATGCCGGCAATTTGACGATTTCACAATTTTTGATCCCTTCGGGTATTTTATCAGACAATACTATATATTACTGGCGCGTGAAAGCAAGAGGAATTTCAGGGTGGGGTAATTATACCGGCTGGTGGAGTTTCACAACCATAACGCCTTCGCCTGCATCACCTATTCTTGCCGCTCCTATAAACAACTCTATTGGCATCATCTTACCTGTAACATTGATATGGAATCCGGTACCTACGGCAGTCAACTATAAGTTGCAATTATCCGAGGATTCCTCGTTTGGTACATTCATCATAAACGATTCAACACAGGCAGATACTTCTGAATTAATAACGGCACTGGATCCTTTAACAAATTATTACTGGAGAGTCGCCGCCGGAAATCCGGGCGGCTGGAGCGCATTTTCTCAAATATGGGAATTCAGAACTCTTGGATATCCTTCACAAGTATCTCTTTTTAGCCCGGCAAATAATTCAATAAATATGCCGACTAGTATTACTTTCATATGGAACCATGCTGTTGACCTGCAGTCGAAGTATAAGCCGAAGTCAGATCAGTTCAAAAATGAAAGTAAGGAATCTGATTTGAATACTTTAAGTAAACATAAATCAGACAGGTCATTTACGGATGAATATGAAACAATAGGTTATTATTGGTTTGAGCTTTCTGCTGATACTGTTTCTCTTTCAGGCTTAATCAGGGATTCAACTTTAGCAGACACTTCAAAAACAATTAACGGATTCAGTAATTCAGCTTCATATTACTGGAGAGTGAAAGCAAAGAACGAAACAGGCTGGGGTCAATTTTCAAGCTGGTGGAAATTCACAACAATCGTTTCTGCACCTGCAGCGCCAGTTCTCAGTTTTCCATCTGATAATTCAACAGGTAATGCGCTTAATATTATTTTATTATGGAATAGGTCTGCCGGTGCTTCAAGTTACAGGGTTCAATTGGCATTGGATTCAAATTTTAGCAGTTTGATTCTAAATGACTCGAATGTAACCGATTCCATGAAAGCAGTAACAGGTCTTGGCCCGCTGGTTTATTATTATTGGAAAGTAAATGCTAAAAATATCGGAGGTACAAGCGATTATTCCCAAGTATGGAGATTTAAAACAATTGGTGAGCCTAACCAGGTGATACTAGTAGCTCCTGTGAATAATGCTGTAAATCAACCGGTTGATCTGACGTTTATATGGAGAAGAGCTTTCGATCAGACATCAGTTTCTTACATCCAGCCGTTTGTTTACAAAAATGAGAGAGCACCTTTGAAAAATAGTGTACAAAGCACAATTGAATCAAGTGTCATAGATATGGTGAACAATTATTATTTTGAGTTAACCACTGATACTGTAACATATGCAAATGTTATTCGCGATTCGTTGCTACTGGATACAGTTAGATCAGTTAACGGATTGATCTACAATACTTCATATTTCTGGAGAGTAAAAGCAAAGAATGAAATTGGCTGGGGAAGCTTCTCGGATTGGTTTAGATTTACTACTCAAACAATGTTGAACCTGAATGTTGCCTATAGCTCAGATTGGAATATGCTTTCAATACCTGTTAATGCTGATCCGAACGGAGTACAGAGCGTATTCCCGGCATGCACCCCGCCTGCGTTCTATTATGATAATGGTTATCAATCCGATACAATCCTCATTCCGGGGAAGGGTTACTGGCTGTATTTTGCCAGCGGAGGAACTCAAAACATCACAGGTTTGGCAATAAGTCCAAAGCTTATACCAGTTATACAGAACTGGAATATGATAGGTGCGTTTGAAAATGATGTTCCGGTTTCTTCGATTACATCCAATCCCCCCGGAATTATCAATTCCGGCTTCTTTGAGTATTCAGGCGGATACACTGCTGTTGATACTTTGATCCCCGGAACAGCTTATTGGGTAAACGTTACTCAGAGCGGAAACTTGATTATACCTTATAGTATCGATAGGCTTAATGAAAGTATAGTATTTAATAGTGAACAAAAAAATCATGAGTTTACCGGAGACTGGGTTGAGCTAAATATATCGGATAATTCAGCCAAAAGTACAGATCTGTTTCTTGCCAATAAAGAAGAAATGAATAGTTCGTATTTGCTTCCACCTGTTCCGCCGATGGGAATTTTCGATGCAAGATTTGGTTCAGATTGTTATGCTGAGATGCTGGGATTGGGCCGTCATGTGATAAATATTAAGACCGGCGACTATCCAATTAAGATAAAAGTTAAGAATCTTAAAAACCTTAAGCTGCAATTAAAGGATAACATTAACGGTAAGCTTCTTGATATGCTTCTGATTGACAATTCGGAAATATCAATAAGTGACCCAATAAACAGTTTTGTATTATTTGAGCAAGAACTGCCAACAGTATTTTCACTGAGCCAGAACTATCCTAATCCTTTTAACCCGTTGACACATATTAAATATGCTGTTCCGCGGAAAGTACATGTAAAGATGGTATTATATGATATACTGGGAAGGGAAGTAATGATTTTGGTGAACGAAATCAAAGAGGCAGGATATTATTTATTAGATCTAAAGGCAGATGAAATTTCATCGGGAGTATATTTCTACAGAATTGAAGCCGGGAATTTCATTGACGTAAAGAAACTGATAATTATTAAGTAGTTATTCTGAATGATTATTTATTAATAGAGAAGGTGAATTCAAAATGAATAAGCCAATATTTATAATTGCATTCATATTTTTTTCTGTTACATATTCACAGGTTGTAAATGTACCGTTTATCATCTATGATAACGGTACTTCACAGGGCAGGGATACTTTGAGATTTGGCTTGGACCCCACGGCAACAGACGGAATTGACGCGGCGCTTGGAGAATTTCAATTACCGCCGCCTCCTCCTTCCGGAATTTTTGACTGCAGATTTGTAGGAGAGGATATTTCAATTCCGCAAATGGGACAGGGAATGGACAGGGATTACAGGCAGGGAACAAATATTTTTGTTGGCAATAAGCTGCATGAATTGAAATTCCAGAGAGGTTCAACTGCTACTACTATAACTATAAGCTGGAACATGCCGGCAGGAATAACCGGAAAGTTAACTGACCTTGTAGGAGGTGTAATTGTTAATGATACTATGGCTGGAAGCGGAAGCATTAATATTACTAATGGAGCCATAAATAAATTATTTATGAGGATCTATTACTCCCTGGCTCCGACTCCTCCTCCGGCTCCGGGATTGATAACTCCTTCTAACGGAGCAATTTGCGTTCCGATTACACCTGCACTTGACTGGACAGATGCTTTAAGCGCAACAAGCTATGGAGTGCAGGTTGCAACAGATCCTGCATTTTCAAACATCATCATAAATGTGAACAATCTTCCTGCATCTCAGTATTCAGTTCCATCCGGTTTGGCTCATGGCACGTTATATTATTGGCGAGCAAATGCATCTAATGCCGGAGGCGCTGGTTCATGGTCCGGTATATGGAACTTTACCGCAGCAACTGTAAGTTTGCCCGGTCCGCCGGTTTTACTGACACCGGTAAACGGTTCAACCGGAATATCATTGACCCCAATGCTTGATTGGTCCGATTTATCCGGTGCAGCTTCATATAAGATTGAAGTATCTGCAAGTAATGTGTTTACAACGATAACTGACTCTGCAACAGTTTCTGTATCCCAATATAATATTCCGGCAGGAAAGCTCAGTGCAGGTACTGCTTATTATTGGAGGGTGTTCGGGAAAAACATCTGTAATACAAGTCCTGCTTCAGCAGTATGGAATTTTACAACATCAGTAAACCCGCCACCTGCCCCGACTTTAATATTACCACTGAATGCCTCATCATGTATATCATTAACTGCCCAGTTAGACTGGTCGGATGCAACCGGTGCAGCCAGCTATGGAGTTCAAGTATCTACAAGTCCTACATTTGCTACTTATGTCATAAACGTATCAAATCTTCCAATATCACAATACTCAGTTTCTTCGGGCTTATCCAATAATACATTATATTACTGGCGCGCAAATGCCTCCAATACAGGAGGGGCAGGCTCATGGTCGGCTGTGTGGAGCTTTACTACTGTAACAGTAAGTTTGCCGTCTCCGGTTACATTACTGACTCCATTAAATGGAGCTATTGGCCAATCATTAACACCAACATTGGATTGGTCTGACCAGACAGGAGCAGCTTCATATAAAGTGGAGTTATCAACAAATAATTTATTTACTACAATTACAGATTCTGCAACTATAGCTGTTTCCCAATATACAGTACCGTCCGGGAGACTTAGTACCGGTTCTGTATATTATTGGAGAGTATTCGGGAAAAACACATGTAATATAAGTCCAGCCTCACAGGTTTGGAATTTCACAACGGCAGTAAACCCGCCGATTGCTCCAACACTGGTTTCACCGCCAAATGCTGCCGTCTGCCAGTCTTTAACTTTGACACTGGATTGGTCGGATGTTACCGGTGCTGCAAGTTATACCGTACAGGTTTCGTTTGTTCCTTCATTTGCAACGATGGTGATTAATGAAAGCAACTTAACTTCTTCCCAGTACACGGTTCCTTCAAACCTTGTAAATAATACCCAATATTATTGGAGGGTCAATGCCGTTAATCCAGGGGGTACAAGTTCGTGGTCTTCCGTATGGAGTTTCACTACTACTACCGCGAGTCTTACTGCAAATCCTTTATTGTCATCTCCGGCAAATGGAGCTACAGGACAATCTTTAACACCGGTATTAATCTGGTTCAAACTAAGCAATGCTTCTTCGTACCGGGTACAGATCTCAACCAGCAATCTATTTACAATAATAACAGATTCAGCAACGGTAACAGATTCCTTCTATACTGTTCCGGCAGGCAAATTAGCAAATCATGTTGTTTACTATTGGAGAGTATTTGGAACTAATACCTGTAATATCAGTCCGCCATCGCTTATATGGAATTTTCAAACGGATTACATTGGGCTTTTGCAAAATTCAAATGACATCCCAAAAGAATATAAACTTTATGATAATTATCCAAATCCTTTTAATCCTTCAACAAGCATCCTGTTTGATATACCTCAAAGAACTTTTGTGACATTGAAGATTTGGGATTTATTGGGTAAGGAGGTATTCACGTTGATACACGATGAATTAAATCCGGGCAGATATGAATATACATTAAATGCTTTTGGATTAAGCAGCGGAATATATTTATATAAATTAGAAGCAAATAATTTTGTTGGTATAAAGAAAATGGTTCTGTTAAAATAGAACAATACTGCGATAGGTAATTTGATAAGAATAATAACTGCATTATTATTGATTTCAACCGGAGTCAACTCTCAGTTATTAAAAATTGCATTAATTATTAATGATGGTGGTGCAAGCGGAACTGATACTCTATTTTTTGGGGTTGATCCTGAAGCAACTGATGGTATTGATACAATTTTAGGTGAATACCAATTACCACCTGTACCCCCTACAGGGATTTTTGATTGCCGTTTTGTGGGAAATGATATCGAACCTCCTTTACCAATTGGACAAGGCTTAAATCGTGACTACAGGCAGGGAAATGAATCACTTAATGGTTCAAAGCTCCATGAGATCAAATTCCAAAAAGGAAGCGGTAACTTGATAGATATTCATTGGAGCCTGCCAAATGGAGTTTCAGGGAGATTGTATGACCTGCTTGGAGGAGTTGTGGTTAACGATTCTATGCATGGGAATGGAAGCATTACTATTGTTAATAATGCAATAGAAAAGCTCTTTATGAGAATCAACTATGCATTAGGATCAATTGGGATTAAAAGCATTTGCGGAAGAATTCCGGATTATTTTGGTCTTTTTCAAAACTTTCCAAACCCGTTTAACCCGAATACTAGAATTCGGTTTGCTGTTGCAAAACAGGATTTTATTGAGCTTAATATTTACGATGTAATGGGTAAAACCATAGCAATACTAGTTAATAATAATTTAAAACCGGGAGTTTACGAAGTTGAATGGAATGCAGAAGAGTTTTCAAGCGGGATTTATTTTTATAAATTAATGAGCGATAAATATCTCGAAACAAAGAAGATGATATTATTGAAGTAACCGGTTATTTAATAATTGATACCATTCAAAGTTATGATAATATTTTAAAGATGATCCACTTAGTAATTTGCCCTAATTAAATTACAAAATTTCAGTATATTGCATAATTCAAAATTAGCAGGGGGCAGAAATGAAAGAATTCCTGAGGAAACCAACCTTATATATTATCACTTCTATAGTATTAATCGTCATCGTAATTATTTTACTCCTTAGGTCGTGCAATGATGGTGGAGTTATTGGAATTATTGGCGATAAAAAAAATGATTCCACAAAGACTTTCAACAAGAAAAAATTCAGAACCAAGAATTCGGTCATAACAACACGTGACTCTGCTGGGACAAACAAACCCGCAAATGTTACGAACAATGACCTGCTGGCAATATCACGTTTCGGCGCCGGCACATACTTGACAGTTGGCAAAGGGGGTACTATACTTACTACACATAACGGAGGCATAAACTGGGTTAGCAGAACAAGCGGAGTTGCAGTTGATCTGCTTGGAGCTTCCGTGCTGAATACAAGATCAATGCTGGCCGTCGGAAAGGGCGGGACAATACTCCGTACAAATGATAATGGCGCTACATGGAGCCCGATTGCAAGCGGAACACCAAAAGATCTGAAAGCCATCTGTTTTGCTGACAGCATAACAGGTTACATCGTGGGAACTGACGGATTAATTCTAAAAACTTCGAATGCCGGTGTGAACTGGAGTTCAATTAGTCTTGGGAGCCCTATAGCACTAAATTCAGTTAGTTTTGTTGGATTAAAAGGTTTTATTGCTGCTGATGGGGGAAGCATATACAGAACAACAAATGGCGGCGGCGCATGGATGATTGATACTTCATTGCCATCTAATGCAAATCTATCGGGAGTATCTTTTAACAGCACAAAGAGAGGAACAATTATTGATATTGACGGCAGGATTTATGATACAAAAGACGGCGGCGCCACGTGGCTTCTTACGAATCAGTTAACAGGTAAAAAACTCAACGGCGTTCACCGCATAAGTAATAAGACTTCATTTATTGTAGGCAAAGGGATCATTGTAAGAGACGATAATGCAGTTTTGACCAAACTGGATACAGCCGGTTCACGTGTTTACAATGCTGTTGACCCATATCCCTATATGAGCGGCTACGCATGCGGAAATGGAGGGTTAATGGCAGGCGTAAACATCACTACCTGTAATGATAATAATCACCACAACCTGGTTTTTTATGCAACCGGCGAAGGTACATGGCACCTTTCTTTAAGAGTAAGCGGCTATCATAATAAGAAAAATCTTTGCAGGATCATAAGCCCGGGATTTACGCTTGACCAGTCAATAATGGCCGGCTGGACTCAAATTGACAGAGAACCGATGACTGGATTTCCGATACTTGATTTTGTTCCTTTTGACCCCAATGAACCTGATTCACCAACATACGCTTTTGGAAATGATTTTGTTGATATTGACCTGACCGGATATTACCAGGAAGAAAACCAAAGCGGAGCAAACCGCAATAGCCCGTCATCGGTTCAGCTTGACCTTGTTTTAACTCCCATACAGGGAAACTCAGGCAGCTCAGGGAGTTTTCAATTCTATTTTGGCAGTGTTAGTACCGGAGTTAATGATAATTTGAGTGATGACTTCTGTCATTTTGTTACTTATGAACTTTCAGGGGAATAAAATCGGCAAAAACAATAAGTGATACTAAAGAGATTATTAAAGCCGCCATCCTTACCGGAAGCGGTGATACATCGGAGCAGATTAGACGATCTGCTTCGGAGCAACTCCGGTAAATCTCTTATATTAGTATGCGCAGCTGCAGGATACGGCAAAACAATTCTGATCACCGATTCATTTTCAAAAAACAGAATTGTCTCATGGCTGCAGGGCGACCCCATGATCCACAATATACTAACCTTATTTGAATATCTAACTGAAGCTATAAGGCAAAACCATACGCACTTTGGAGCAAGTACGCTTGAGTTTATCTCTGCAACATCAGCATCATGGGCTGATACAGAATCTGAAATTGATGATATAGTTACCGTTTTTATAAACGATCTCAGCGGACACATTTCAGAGGAGGTTATCCTGATAATAGATGACTATCATTTGCTTTGTGAAGAGAAAAAGGATCTGTTAAGTGTTGCTATGAATAAACTGCTGAGACATCTGCCTGAGAATTTGAAGTTGATTATCAGCACACGGGAAATGCCTGAACTTGATCTTATGCGCCTTAAAGCCAAAAGAAGATTTTTTGATATTAAAACCGCTGAACTTGCATTTACAACCAAAGAAATATCTGAATTAACAAAGAAGATCTACAATAATGAACTTTCATTAAGTGACGCTGAAAATCTGAGGAATCAATCATCAGGATGGATCACGGGTGTTCATTTAATGTATCAATCCGAAGGCAAGGCGTTTAAGGTTGAGGGGAATGAAAAAGATATATTCAATTTTTTTGCTGAAGATATCTTCAATAAGCTAAATCCAGACTATCAACATTTTATCATCTCATCATCTTTGATTGATGGTTTTTCAGCCGAGGACACTGACAAACTTCTGGGAATTACTTCATCCGAACAGATAATAAGCGAACTTGTAAAAAAGAATATCTTTATTGAATCCTTTGAATCGAATTCAGTTGTCACTCATTCGTATCAAAAGCTCTTTTCGGCATTTCTCAGATCTGTAATAGAAAAGAAAATAGACGAAGAGACTATTAATGCTTTGTGTTACAGGGCTTCATTAATATACAGAGAGAAAAACGAGATAATCAAAGCTGTTAAATATGCGATAAAAGCGGATGATCCAGAGTGTGCTTTGGAGATAATTAATAACAGTTTTGAACAAGCTTTTGAGAACGGTGAGTATCAAACATTGAGTATATGTTTTGATATTATCGGGTGGGATACTATTCAAAAAAATGAGAGTACATTACTGAATTTCCTGAAACTCAGTATTTCCATAAACTCCTTATCTGATGCTGAAAAATGCATAAATAGCATTGAAATAGCAGGTGAAACCGGGATCTCTGATCCATTCTATGAAGATTATCTGTTATGCAAGGCGGAATATTTGCTGTTGAAAACAGGTTACGATGATTCAATTGCAATTCTTGAAAAGATGATGGAAACAAATCCAAACACTTTTTACAAAGACAGGCTAATTATACTGCTTGCTAAAAATTATTATAGAAAAGGATTTGAACATTATGAGAAAGTTGTAGAACTCACAAACAGTCTTCTGGAAGCGAATAAGAATCTGGATAACTTGATAAAGATAGAATTATTGAAAATTCTTGGAAATATATATTCTGACAGGGGTGAAACGCTAACAACGATAAAATATTATGAACAGACACTTGAACTGGAAAAGAATATTATCAAAACATTCAAAACCCGATCAAACCTTTCGGATTTCTATTCTCATGCTGGCAGATTTGACAAATCATTTGCTTATCTTGAAAGTGCAAGAGAATTGTATGAGAAATTCCCGGCAGCATTATTTGAAAGGATTTATTTACGATCACTTTTTAGTTTTCAAAGCGATATTGGAAATTATTCATTTGCCATTGGCACTTTGGCAAAACTTGAAACAAATGAGATGTTAAGCAAGAATAAACCTCTGTTTTTTGCACACTGGGTTGCCTTATGTGAAGTATATTATAGAGCAGAAAACAAAGCTATGTCAAAACAAGCCCTTAATATGCTTAAAAATAGTGAATTATTAGATATTGAATTCTACAAATTGCTTTATGAGTTTTGCGATAAATTTTATGCATCAGAGGATATTGCTGGTACAAGTACAGAAGTCGCATTGACTAATATGTTAGACTTTTATACGGAACGGAATGTACATTTAGTTATTCCATTGGCTGAATTTCATTTGGCAGAACATTATCTCCTGAGGGAAAATTTTGAGACTGCGGCGAATTTTTTGACCAAATCGCTTGAGTCTATCCGCTTAAAGGAATTCATTGCCTTTGCTCAACAGCAGTATATACTTTCACGGCATGTATATGATTTTGCGATCTCGCAGTATGTCGAAAAGAAATTTATCCGCGATATTCACTTCAGCGTTATAGATAAAGTTGAGCTGCCGTTCATAGATGATGAATTCAGGCAAAAACTGCTCAAGGATATAAATAAGATCACAGATATCAGATTTTGTTCTTTCGGCAAAACGGAATTTTACCTGAGAGGTGAGTTGATTCATGAAGATAAGTGGATACGCAAGAAAAGCAAAATACTGCTTGCTTATCTTATGAGTGATCCCGA
>JAUQWT010000173.1 GCA_030835005.1 Ignavibacteria bacterium
CTACTCCATAAGAAATCACAAGTATTTGTTTTATCCTCATATTAAACTCAGACATACTTTCATGTTCAAGAAAGATAAGCCTGATATCACAGATATTTCTTTTGGAATAATCCTTGGAATTGCAAATCCTTTCATTGATGTAGATATACAAAGAAAATATTAGAAATTTTAATTACTTTATATTGTGTTAGATTATTTGCCAAAATCTGTCTTAAGAATGCTCATAGAGATCTGGGGTTTAGCAAACTTCGCAGGCAGATATTTTAAAGAAGTTTTCAAACCTCCATATGAGTTAAAGGAAACCTGGAAACAATTTTTCCAGGTTGGCAATAAATCGCTTGGGCTTGTTGGTATAACAGGATTCATAATTGGTTTTGTGCTTGCACTGCAGGCAATACCAACTTTGGAGCCGTTTGGCGCGACTTCGCTAATACCGCAAATGATCTCGCTGAGTATAATACTTGAAATAGGCCCGGTGATCTCAGGGCTTATGTGCGCAGGGAAAATAGGATCGGGTATCGGCGCAGAGCTGGGCTCGATGAAAGTAACCGAGCAAATAGATGCGATGGAAGTATCAGCATGCAATCCATTCAAATTTCTGGTTGTCACAAGAGTTACTGCAACTCTGTTAATGATCCCTCTTCTCATTATTTACGCTGATACTATTGCATTGTTTGGAGGTTATATTGCCCTGAATCTGGTCAGCGATGTTTCGCTTGGCTTGTTTTTTTCGCAGGTATTTGAAGCACTGGACTTAGGAGATATTGTTGTCCCGATCGTAAAAACATTCTTCTTTGGTTTCACAATTGGGCTGGTTGGCAGCTACAAAGGGTATAATGCCGATAGAGGCACTGAAAGTGTGGGAATTGCAGCAAATACTTCAGTTGTAATTTCTTCTTTAATGGTAATAATTTGGGATATGATAGCTGTTCAGGTATCAACAATAATTTTTTAATCCGGAAAATTGGATAGTACAGATATAGTAATAGATCTTGTTCATGTTAAGAAGTCTTTCGGTTCCGCCGAGATCCTTAAAGATATTAATCTTCAGCTTGAAAAAGGCGAAACTGTTGTTACTCTCGGCAAATCAGGCACAGGTAAATCGGTTACCCTTAAGTGTATAGTTGGGCTTATACAGCCGGATTCGGGCACAGTAACAGTTCTTGGGAAGAACGTTTTTGAACTATCTTATGAAGCTTTGCAGTACACCCGTAAAAAGATAGGTTTTGTATTTCAAAGCGGGGCGCTGTATGACTCGATGTCGGTCAGGCAGAATATCGAATTCCCGCTTGAAAGAAACTCGGAAATGAACAAAGATGAAATAACAAAAAGAGTTGAGGAAGTCTTAAAGGATGTTGGGCTCTCTGATTCAATTGATAAAATGCCTTCAGAACTCTCGGGGGGGATGAGAAAGAGGCTTGGTGTTGCAAGAACAATTGCTTTAAACCCGGAGATAATGCTGTGGGATGAACCTACTACAGGACTTGACCCGGCGACTGCAAGAGAAATAAGCAACCTGATAGTAGATATGCAGAAAAAGTATAAAGTGTCTTCTATTGTAGTTACTCATGATATGGAGTGCACGAAAATTGTTGCAGACAGGATAGTCATTCTGCAGGATGGAGAATATAAGCATTCCGGAACATTCGACGAACTGAAATCATCTGATGATGAATTTGTCAAATCATTTTTTGAATAATTATTAATTTAAATCATAATTTTTATGGAACCCAGTAAAAATAAAAAAATAGCAGTTGGCTTGTTCATCCTGGCGGGATTTGTCCTTTTTACAATTGCAATATTCGTAATTGGCGGAAAGGATAACCTCTTTACACCCACTTTCACACTTAAATCAGAATTCGTGAGCGTTAGCGGTTTGAAATCCGGCAGCTCAGTCAGGCTTAACGGCATAGTAGTAGGCAAAGTAGAATCCGTTCAAATTGAGGCATCTAATAAGGTTTTGGTAATAATGACAATTGAAAAAAGCGCGCAGGAGTATATTAAGAATGATTCAAGGGTAACTATTGGTTCAGACGGGCTTGTGGGCAATAAAGTTGTGGAGATTACACCCGGAACACCCGGAACCCCGGGAGTACTGGATCATACAATGCTTGAATCAGATAAGCCGATCGAAGTTCAGGATATTATGATCGGGCTGAAAGAATCAAGCGAAAATGCATCGGATATAACCAAAGACCTTGCGGAAATTACTTCAAAAGTCAACACAGGTCAGGGAACGATCGGGCAGTTGGTTAATAATGATACATTATACCGGAGCATAGATTCAACTTTCCGGTCATTTGCGGGCTCCAGCAGTCAGTTAAATGTTATATTTTCAAAAATTACCGGCACGGTTGATAACGTATCTGTGGATATAGAAAAGCTTGCAACAGAAATGAGGAAGATAACAACAGATATTGCAGACATTACCAGGAAAATGAACTCCAGCGAAAGTGTGATTGGTACCCTTCTTACAGACACAGTTTTTGCAAACAATATTAAGTCTATGATGAAGAATGCTGATGCGACGACAAAGAATCTTGAAAACGGTTCATTCAGTTTTGCACAGAATATGGAAGCTCTGAAGCATAACTTCCTCTTCAAAGGATATTTCGAGGATATAGGTTATTGGGATCAGCCGACATGGGAAAAGAACATTGACAGAAAAGCTCTTGAGCTTAAGCTTAAGGAACAGCAGCTGCTTCAGAAAGAAAAAGAGCTCAAAGAACTTGAGCAGAGATTAAGGCTTGAACAACAGATTAAGGATACCAATAAATAGAACCCCGCTGTTTGCACAATATCTTTTGTTTGACCCGGAATGCTTCAATTGAACTTTTTTTATACAGTTGAGTCATTTCTTATTACTTTCCGGAGAAAACGCATTGATTGTTAAACTCTTATTTTATCATTACTTAAATAGAAATCATTATTGGATCTTTTTGGTTCTTCATGGTATAAAAAGACCTTTATGATTATTATTGACAACCTGAGAGAATTAAAGAACAGTATTATTCCGCAATTAATCTTCAGGTCAATACATCCGGTAAAAAAGAATAGTATCAAGCTAAACAGAAAGAAGCCCTCTTCTGTTTTAGATCTATAATCCAAAATCTAATTAAACAAACCCATGAGTAAAAGATTTTCTGTCTTTTTGATTTTCATAGTATTTGTTTCTTCGTTTACTGCAACTTCACAGGTTCAGCTGCACAATGACGGGAAATATCCATATACAACTGTTGATGGCGACCCAACCAAGTCAAGGATTTACAAATTAGATAATGGGCTGACAGTATTTCTAACTGTTTACAAAAATGAACCGCGTATTCAGACATATATTCCAATAAAAGCAGGAAGCAAGAATGATCCCTCAGATGCAACCGGCTTGGCTCACTATCTTGAACATATGCTTTTTAAGGGAACAGATAAATTCGGGTCAAAAGACTTTGAAAAGGAAAAACCGTTACTGGATGAGATAATACAGCTTTTTGAAACATACAGGGCAGCTACAGATGAAGATACACGAAAGGAAATTTATCACAAAATAGACAGTGTTTCCGGCCTAGCTTCCAAGTATGCAATTGCAAATGAATATGATAAAATGATGAATGTAATTGGAGCCAAAGGTACAAATGCTTATACATGGGTAGAGCAGACTGTTTATACCAATGACATCCCCGCAAATCAGCTGGAAAAATGGTTAATCATTGAGTCAGAAAGATTCAGGAACCCTGTCCTGAGACTTTTCCATACTGAACTTGAAACTGTGTATGAAGAAAAGAACATCTCGATGGATACTGACGGCGAAAAGGCGTGGGACAGACTTTTCCTTAGCCTTTACCCAACGCATCAATACGGCACTCAGACAACTATCGGAACTATTGAACATTTAAAGAATCCCTCTATGAAAAAAGTCATTGACTACTACAGGACATATTATGTTCCGAACAATATGGCTATAGTTCTCTCAGGTGACCTTGATCCGGACAAAACCATTGAACTTGTTGATAAATACTGGGGCAGTAAACCTGCCGGAATTGTTCCTGAATACGTTCCTCCTGTTGAAGATCCAATTACAAACCCGATAGAGCATGAAGTTGTTGGTCAGGATGCGGAGTATGTGCTTATCGGTTACCGTTTCCCCGGAGCAAATACAAGAGAAAGTGACATTGTAACCATGATTGACATGATACTTGCAAATAACGGCGCAGGATTACTCGATCTGAATCTGAATCAAAGCCAAAAAGTACTTTCGTCTTCTTCATCGCTGATGAACTTCAAAGACTATACAACTCATGTACTATCAGGTAATGCAAGAGAAGGCCAGTCATTAGAACAAGTAAAGGATCTGATTTTGGATCAAATCGAACTTATTAAAAAGGGCAATTTTCCGGATTGGCTTCCGGGTGCAATAATCAGCGATCTTAAACTTTCGCGAATCAAAAGCTTTGAAAGCAACCGCCAAAGGGCCGGCGCTTTTGTGAATGCTTTTGTAAAGGGAATTCCATGGGAAGATGAAGTTAAAAAACTGGACAGGCTTTCAAAAATAACTAAACAGGAAATTGTAGATTTTGCCAACAAGTACTATGGTAACAATTATGCTTTAGTGTATAAGAAAACAGGAGAAGACAAAAACGTTCAAAAAGTAGAGAAACCGGTTATTACTCCGGTTGAAGTAAACAGACAGGACAATTCACCATTCTTAGCTTCAATTTCCGAAATGCAGGTCGAAGACCTTAAACCTGTCTTCATAAATTTCAGTACAGATCTATACAGGACAGAATTGAATAATGACGTTCCGTTTTTGTACAAAAAGAACGAAGAGAATGAATACTTCAGCCTGAGTTTCGTGATTGATGTTGGGTCTAACAATGACAGGAAAGTTCCTTTAGCTGCTTCATATTTCGATTATCTCGGGACAACTAAGTATTCCCCGTCACAGCTTAAAGAAGAATTTTACAAACTGGGATGTACATACAGTATCTCTTCCGGTGAAGAACAAACCGTCATTAATCTAAGCGGTTTGGATGAGAACTTTGACAAAGCATTTGAACTGCTCCAGAGCGTTCTATCTGATATTCAGCCGGGCAAAGAAGCGCTGAATAATCTGATCTCTGATGTTATGAAACTAAGGAGTGATAACAAGCTTGACAGGGAAAAAATCTTATGGGATGCGATGTGGAGCTATGGGAAATACGGTTCAAGATCACCATATACAAATGTTCTAACCGAAAAGGAACTTAGATCTTTGAAACCGGAAGAGCTGGTATCTATCATTAAGAACTTGCCTGCTTACAAACACAAAGTATTATATTTCGGACCGAAGGATAACAGTGTTATCTCCTCCAAACTGAATCAATCGGGTAATCAGCCTGCTGCAGGCTTGCTTGACCCTCCGAAGGGCACCTTATTCACAGAATTACCAACTGAGCAGAATAAAGTTTATGTAGTAAATTTTCCGGATATGGTTCAGGCAGAAATATTAATGCTTTCTAAAAAAGAAATTTATAACAAAGATCTGGCCCCATACATATCAATGTACAATGAATATTTCGGGGGAGGCATGTCAAGCATTATTTTCCAGGAATTGAGGGAATCAAAAGCGCTTGCATACAGTACATTCTCTTCATTCAGCACTCCTTCAAAGAAAGAAGAATCTTTTTACAATATTGCTTACATCGGAACGCAGGCCGATAAACTGCCGGAAGCAATGGAAGGTTTGTTTGGTATTCTGAACAAAATGCCTGAATCGGAAATTACATTCAGCACAGGCAAAGATAATCTTATTCAGAAAATTCGTTCTGAAAGAATTACAAAGGCAGCGATACTGAATAATTTTTTGGCTTCGGAAAAAATGGGGCTTGATTATGACATCAGAGAAGATATTTTTAATAAAGCTTCGGGTATGAAAATTGAAGACGTAAGAAAGTTTCAGGAGAAGAATGTAAAAGACTCGAAATACAATATCCTTGTACTGGGAGATAAGAACAAACTGGATGTGAAGGCGCTTGAAAAATACGGTAAGGTGAAGTATCTGACACTTGAGGAAATTTTCGGCTACTGATAATTTATCATTCTTTTAATGCCCGGCAAATGGAAACATTTACCGGGTTTTTTTTATTACAGTATCAACTGGAAAGCACTATAATAGGACTTATATAGTCTAATAGGACTTGATTAGTCCTATATTTATTATTAAGTTTGCTGAAATCATGCAATCAAATTAAACAGGAATATGGAAAAAAACTTCGTAGCAATAAATTATATCTCTTGCAAAGATCACTATAAAGGGCGTTTTGAAGAGCTTTTTGCAACCAGGGCCGGGGCAATTGACCGCCTTCCGGGTTTTAAGAATATGGAAGTACTTAAACCCCAGGATGGCAGTGATTACCTTATTGTGAGCCATTGGGATAATGAGGAGAGCTTCAAAGGATGGACAAAGTCGCCTGAATTCATTGAAGGTCATAAACGTGGATTTGAAGATATTAAGCTGGCAAAAGAAAAAGGCGAAGAACCACCAATGAGCTCAAGCTTCAAGACATACGAAGTTATTGCCCGATAGAAATTCCAAAATATCGATTTGGCTGAAGAAGATCGGAATTGCCGGATTCCTCTTTTTTCTTATAAAAGGACTGTTGTGGCTTCTGCTTCCTGCCATTATTACGTATTTCTCTGTTAACTAATAATATTAAGGTATTTACTTACCGAATTGCCGAAAAATGACCAAAATCTTATGGACTTATGATATAAGTCATATTATTCTATGACATCTATATTTAATTTTGTATCAAGTTTTGAATTCAATTAACTAATTTATCTTTTAACAAAACAAAGAAATAATCAATGAAAAAGACATTACTTAAACACCTGACCCTTTTTACAATTGTGGCTTTTGTGGGAATTCTAATAAATAGCTGCGGCAGTGATCCTGTTACAAATAATCCAAGTGTTCCGGATGCAGGTACAATGAGCGGAACAATAACATTTGTTGATACAAACAGAATCTATTCAGGAGGATATTATGACGTTTCAGTTTATTCTTCCTGGCCTCCCGCAGGACCTCCAAGCGGAAGTGATACGGTTGAATTTACCAAAAACGGGAACGTTTATACAGGGAAATTCAAGATCGTTGGTTTGACCTCGGGAGCAAACTATGTGACTACCTGTGCATGGATCAAAACTCCTTATGCTCCGGGTTCAGTTTATCTTTTAGGTTTGCGCGGTTGTGATACGAATCATAGTCCATCATGCTGGGCAGTTAGTCCTAAGAAAGATACTTTACCTTCCACTCAGGGACTTGACAACATTAATTTCATATCCTGGATAGATACAACTAAGAAGATCTCTCAGTTCTAATGGAATCCGGCAAAAAGAATTATTATCACACATTCAGCACTTTACTTACCATAAGTAAAGTGCTGTGTTTATTTTTTATCTTTGCAAACTTATGCAGTGCGGAAGATAATAATTCCAGTATCAAAGGCCGTGTTATAGATCTTAGTAATGATGAAATTGTAAGCTATACGAAGATCAAGCTAAGCTCACATGATGGCAATACTACTTACCAGGCTGAGACAAGCTCAGATCTGGTTGGCAATTTCCAGTTTAAATCAGTACCGGCAGGAACATATAACATATCAGCAGCGCGGCTTGGGTATGAGAAGGAAGAAATCACCGGCATTACTCTTAATGCAAATGAATCTAAGATCTTAAACATTTTTCTTTCTCCGGTAGATATTGAAACTGATAAGATCAATGTAACAGCAACTAAAATGGAACTTACCCTGAAGCAGACCCCATCATCAATTTCCATTTTAAGCTCAGATGAGATAAAGAATCGGAATTCATTGACTTTTGATGAAGTCTTGAGTGATGTGCAGGGAGTAACAGTTTTCAGAACAAGCGGGATCAATGTTCAAAGCCTTTCAATTCGCGGCTCTAGCGATGTAGCCGGAGGCGGAATAGGCAACAGGGTTCTTCTGCTTTTGGATGGCAGACCCTCGTTAACAGGCGATTCCAAAGGAGCACTTTGGTCACTGATTCCAATTTCTATTATAGACAGGACAGAAGTTGTAAAAGGTGCTTTCTCTTCATTATATGGCTCCAGTGCAATTGGTGGAGTAATAAATGTAATTACAAAAAAACCAACTTACAAAGCGTTTACAAGTATAAATGCGAATTATGGATTCTATGAACCGTTGAACGACAGCTTAAAATTTACAGACAGGCTTTTGACTTTCAAGGGTATTGACATGATTCACAGCAATACATACAAAAAGCTTGCATACTTGCTAAATTTTAATTACAAACAGAACAACGGCCATGCCCAGCAAACTGACTATGAGTTTTATGGCGGGCTTGCAAAGCTGATGTATGATGTATTCAGGAATCGTGACCTGGAAGTAACTCTGCAATTTACAAAGTCAAACAGTGCATTCCCGCATTACTGGCGCAAAGACCCGGGAAGCATTGCTGAACCATATAAATCATCTCCTTTTTATTTAGGTGATCGAATCAAAAAAGAAACTCAGAGCATTGACATATTTTATACTGCTATACCGTCTACAAATGCAAAATATACTTCCCGGTTCTATTATTATAAGCTGTACAGTTTATCATACTTTAATCCAAACAATTTTGTATCTGTTCAATATGCACCTGAAGGTGAAGCTTTAGAAACAACCATAAAATCATACAATTTTGGAAACATCTCACAAGTAGATTTCCAGATCTCAAAACGCAATTATTTAATATCGGGAACAGACATACAGTGGAACGTAGTCCGTTCGAATCCGGAATCAATTCTTTACGGCAATCAGCAAGTTAATAATTTCGGGGTTTTTGCACAGGACCAGCACAAATTAATTGTAGATAACAATGGTAACAGCATTCTTTCAACAACTGCAGGGATCAGACTTGATCATAATGAATTTGTAGGAATGAACCGTTTTTTTCAGGTAAGTCCGAAGCTCTCTTTCCTTTACTCTCCAAACAGTACAAATGTGCTGTTTAAAGATGCTTCTATCCGCTTCCTTGTTGGGAGGGCATTTCGTGCACCTTCAATAGCGGAACTTTATTTTAAGAAAGAACTCTTTGGCGGTTTCGATTTTGTGTTCAATCCTAACTTGAAGCCAGAAGAAATGCTTTCAATTGAGCTGGGTTTCCGTAAACAATACGAAAAAAGATTTACATTTGACGTTTCAGCCTATATAAATGAGTATGATAACTTAATACAATATGTTAATATTGGTGGAGCAATCAACGGACCCTTCCAGGTGCAGAATATTGCCAAGGCGCAGATCAAAGGGGTGGAGTTTTTGATTGACTATACCAGCTCAATTAATGTATTTAAGAAACCTTTGGGTTACGCCTTTGGTTTTAATTACAGCTTAATAGATGCAACAGATCTTTCAAAAAACAGGAAAGATGATTTCTTACCTTATAAACCCCGGCATCTAATAAACTTCTCAGCAGATCTTGATTATTCAGGATTTCATTTTAATTTAACCGGTAAATATGTAAGCAAAGTTGATGAAGATCTTTTTTATAAGTTTGAAGAGCCGGATGAATATTTCTTAATGGATTTAAAGCTGAGCAAATCGCTTTTTGGCCAGGCAACAGTTTTTGTGGCTGTAAATAATCTGTTCAATATCTCTTACCAGGAGCTTGAAAGAACGCAGGCACCTAACCGCAGTTTCAATTCAGGCATTAGAGTAGAGTTTTAGCAAAAAAAAGGACAGGGCAGATATTCCCCTGTCCTTAAAAATCCCAAAACGCCCTGATTAACTATTTCACCAGCAGCATCTTTTTAGTCTGGGTAAAATTACCCGCCTTAAGGTTATAGAAATAAACTCCGCTCGGCTGATTCCCGGCTGACCATTCCACTTCATAAATACCAGAATTTACCTGTTCACTTACAAGTGTGTTTATTTCCCTGCCAAGCATATCAAATATCTTTAAAGTTGCATAGGTTGAACCTCCGGCAGGAATTTCAAATTTAATTTTTGTCGCTGGATTAAACGGGTTTGGATAATTCTGACCGAGCGAAAATTTAGAAGGCACAACTCCAGAAATTGGCTGAATTCCAACAAGAGGGTTATCCCCATACACACCGTTATGGCGGGCATTGAACTGCCACATAGGGTTTACGATCTTAAGCGGAACATAAGGAGCCGCTGTATTCCAGAGATAGAACGTGGATGTAATAGGAGAAAAATTCATACCAGAGCCTGCCATATCCAAAATACCA
>JAUQWT010000174.1 GCA_030835005.1 Ignavibacteria bacterium
TCAGGAATAACTGACCCGATTCAGCTGAATTCACCATTTTTGCCCTTTAAATAAAAATACTCCTTCTTTTCAAATTGTATTTGATTACTAACTTTAGTAATTTTCCTGAAATAATACTCGAATTATGCATAAATTTAAGAAACTGTTTAATATTGCTTTATTTTCAATAATCTTGTTCACTTTTTCGGGCTGCGGATACAATTCACTTGTTGGACTTGATGAAACGGTGAATCAGGCATGGGCACAGGTAGAAAACCAATACCAGCGAAGGGCCGATCTTATCCCGAATCTTGTAAAAACTGTGCAGGGTTATGCTGATTTCGAAAAAGGTGTTTTAGTTGAAGTAACAGAGCTTCGCTCACAGGTTGGGCAGATGAAGCTCTCGGCAGACGATCTGGAGGATGAAGAAAAATTTAAGAAATTCCAGGAAGCTCAGGATAAGCTCTCCGGTGCACTATCAAGGCTGCTTGTAGTTGCCGAAAATTACCCTCAGCTGAAGGCAAATGAAAATTTCCTGCAGCTGCAGTCACAACTGGAAGGAACCGAAAACAGAATAGCCGTTGAAAGAAAAAAATTCAACGAAGCTGTACAGGAGTACAATACTGCAATTAGAAAATTTCCGACACTGATCACTGCAAAGCTGTTCGGATTCAAAGAAAAGCAGTATTTCAAATCTGCCCCGGGAACAGATAAGGTTCCGGACGTAAAATTTGATTTTGACAAGAAGAAAGACCCCAAGTAAAAGTCTTTTGGGGGGAGTTGTGCAGGCTGTCTTGATGCAATAAGTTATTAACTTTTATGCTCCGGATTTTTCTATCTTCTTCTGACTCTTTCTTCTTTTAAGAAAGGGCGGTGTAAAATATTACAATAAAATCAATTGCTCTTCTTTTCACCTCTTAATATTAAAGGGTTCGGAAGAGAAAGCTCTCAGGAAAAAATTAATATGCAGGCAGTAGTAATGGCAGGTGGTTTTGGAACGCGGTTAAGGCCGCTTACAGCAAACATCCCAAAACCAATGACTCCGCTTCTTAACAAACCGATCATAGAGCACATTATTGAGCTTTTAAAAAGGCATAAGATAAACGATCTTATTTTTATCCTTTACCACCAGGCCGAGGTGATCAAAGATTATTTTAAAGACGGGAAGAAATTCGGAGTTAAGATCCGCTACGTTAAGCCGGATGCTGATTACGGCACTGCCGGCGCTGTCCATTGCGGATACGATCTGATTGATGGCCGTTTTATTATTATCAGCGGCGATGTTGTAACAGATTTTGATCTTACTCACGCAATCAGCTTCCACGAAAAAAGAAGATCGGCGGCAACTCTTGTATTGACCAGAGCAAAATACCCTCTTCAGTTCGGTATCGTTTTAACCGATAAAGAGGGAAAGATCACGAAATTCTTCGAAAAGCCAACCTGGAGTGAAGTGTTCAGCGATACTATTAATACGGGCATTTACATTCTGGAAAAGCAGACTCTCGCGCTTGTTTCTGGTGCGCGCGGCTCAAAGGCAGATTGTGATTTTTCCAAAGATCTTTTCCCTTATCTCTTAAAACACAAAATGCCCCTGTACGGCGCAATTGAAAGCGGCTACTGGCGTGATGTAGGCAGCCTCGAAGACTATATTAAAACCAACCTGGAGGCATTAAAAGGAAAAATCAAACTTCCGCTTGCATCAAAACTCCTCAAAAGCGGAAACGTCATTGCCGTGTCGTCAAAGATAGCGCGCAATACAAAAATTATCAATTCGGTGATAGGAGAAAAATGCGTAATTTCCCCGGGTGCAGTTATTAAGGATTCTATTTTATGGAATGGTGTAAAAATAGAAGATGGTACACAGGTTAATCACTCTGTTTTGTGCAACAATGTAAAGATAAGACCTGCCGGCAAAGTAAACGATAATGTGTTTATTGGTGATAACGTAACTGTTGGAAGCAATGTTACCATCAAAAGCGATATAAAGATATGGCCGCAGAAAAATGTTGACAGCAATTCAATTGTAACCAAAAACCTGATCTGGGAAGAGCGCTGGAAGGATTCGCTCTTTACTGATTCCCGCATTACCGGACTATCTAACATAGAGATTACCCCTGATTTCAGCGCAAGGCTTGGAATGGCCTATGGTGTATTCGCCGGGCTTGATTCAAAAATACTTATCTCAAGAGATATTGATAATGTTTCTCTGATGATCAAGGGGGCTATTACCAGCGGCCTGCTCTCCAGCGGTGTTGCTGTTATGGATTTTCAGACAATGCCTATACCAATATTAAGACAGGAGCTTGGCAAAGGCAGAGGGTCAGGAGGGATCTTCGTGCGCAAATCACCATTTGATTCATCAAGGTGTGATATTATATTTTTTGATTCCGGAGGCAAGGACCTCTCTTCTGCAAAGATAAAATCAATTGAACGCCTGATGATATCAAACGATGCGCGGCCTACTCCGTTTGATAAGATCGGCTCTATAACAGATGCCGAAAGAACGTATGAGAGCTACAAGGAACGCTTCCTTGCCAATATTAATAAAGAGATGATAAATAAAAGGAAGTTCCGTGTTGCAATCAATTTCTCTCACGGCATCACTTCAACAATACTTCCCAATATCATCGGCGAGTTTGATATTGAGCTCGTTACCCTCGACTCTCACCTCGATGCCGCCAAACAGGCGCGCTCACCCGAGGAATTCAAAACAGCACTTCAGCAGCTTTCGTATATTGTGACTTCATTAAAATACGATGCAGGCTTTTTGATCGATGCTGGCGGTGAAAAAATATATGTAGTTGATGATTCCGGCAAGATTCTCAGTTATGACCGCTTCTTAAGTCTTGTGGTGTATATGTATCTTACTTTGTTCCCCAAGACAAAAAAAATTGCAGTCCCTATACAAGCCTCAGGAGAAATTGATATTGTTGCAAAAAAATATTTTACAGATATTTTAAGGGTCAAGGACTCTCATTTTGCGATAATGAATTCAACCGCAGATCCGGATGTTGATCTGGCGGGCGGCACCAAGGGCGGGGTGATATTTCCCGCATTTTCGTTCGCAACAGACGGCATGTTTTCTATAATGAAGATCCTTGAGCTTGTGGCAAGGTCACATAAAAAGCTAAGCGATCTTGAGAAAAAGACTCCCCGTCTTCATATGGCAAAAAACAATGTATTCTGCACGCTTGACCAGAAGGGCAAAATAATGCGCAGACTAGTTGAAGATTCCGAAGGCAAAACCCGCCAGCTTATTGATGGCATAAAAATTTTCTTTGATGATTACAAATGGGTGCTTTGTATCCCTGATAGTGAGCGCGAAATATTTCA
>JAUQWT010000175.1 GCA_030835005.1 Ignavibacteria bacterium
AACAAGTGTGACAAGAGAAAAGATTCAAAGCGCAGGGAAAACGAAAGAAAAACGCACGATCAAACTACTCCTTTCCGTATTTGATTATCTATACTTTTTCTTCTGTTATCAATGCGCTGCCTATCATTCCTGTAACATCAAATGCTTTTTTGAGATCTTCGATCTTCTCTTCAGCATCAACAATTTCTATAACAATGGGCAGGTCGCTTGAGAGCTCAAATAGCAAAATAACGAAGTAATGAATTGGAAAAATAACGATGATGAAAATTGCTTAATTCATTACTGACTTTCGTTTTGTTATCTTTGATAGTATTGCCATGTTGATAAAGAAACCAAGTATCGCTATTCCGTTTAACATTCCCGCAGTCTCTTTGTAATAGGGCGGCATTTGTACGGGGAAGATACCGGCGATCCGAATCAGCAAAGAAATATTAAGCAGGAAGTACCAGAAATAAAGGGATCTTCCAAAAGGTTCAACCTTTATCCGGAGCACAGCAGGCAGAATTACCGGAGCGTGAGCAAATATCATAGAGAAAACAAACCCAAGAAAGAATACGTGAAGCGAAGCATCATATAACAGCCCGAAGTATGAACCATATGCCATAAAAATACCGGTTATAAGAAGCCAGAAATAACCAGTAATAAGAAGCAGCCCTGAGTAAAAGCTTACTCCGGGTTTTTTAAGCGAGTGTCTTGCCATATCATATTTAAACAGCCACAGGGAGGAACCTACAATTGAAATTCCGATCAGATAACCCCCGGCGGAATGAAAAGGCACAACAATTCCCAGGGTGAATAAGATAAGAAAAAAAACCAGAACGAGCTGCTTTCTGGAAGCATTTTTGAGAAGAATGAATCTCGAAAGCTCCAGCCGTTCACCGGTAATTGTAAAAAGCAGAAATGCTATCCACCACATTACACTTGCCGGGAAGAAAGATGAGCGAAGCAGTATAGCATTTCCGATAAAGTAACAAAGTGCGCCCGCCATCATGATCAACAAATACATTCCTTTATGCTTAACGTATATGAAGTAATATATTGCAGTTAATCCGGCTGAACCAAGCAGCAGAAACACGCAGGCAGTTTTTGGCATCGAAGCCAGAAAGAAGACTATGCTCAATGAATTAAGCAAAGGAACAATTAGAGCAAGTTTGTTTGGATAACTTATGCTCCGCTCCAGGCAGATAAGAGTACCTAAGAACGAACCGGCCATTATTGCACCATGCTCCCCGGCAGGAAATGAAAAAGGCAGGTTCAATCCAATTCCAATCCTAAACCAGCCGGTTAAGATCCCGGTGAGCAGGCTTATCAGCACTATAGGCAAAATGAATATCTGTTTATTCTTCAAAAAACTTAGTTTTTGTATCGTTTCTGTTACAAAGGTAGCTTTAAATTCTTAGAAATCATTTGACTTAAATCAAATTGCAGGGATATAAATCCTGTTTTGAGATGACAAATGTCATATGAGGCACGAAAACAGGGATTTATTTTTGTAATGAAAGGAGGGAATTAAAATGTACCTTCTTCAGAAGATCAACACCTGGAGCGAAAGGCATCACCCGCTGTGGCTGGATTTATTCAGAGTGCTGCTTGGCGTGATACTTGTGTGGCAGGCACTTTATTTCATAGCCAACAAGAGCGCTATAGTTGAAATTGTTCAGCAGTACGGTTTTGGCTTCTTTACAATGACTGCAGCGCATGCCATTATAGGAATCCATCTTGTAGGCGGTATTCTTATTCTTAGCGGACTCCTCACACGGTTTGCCGCAGCGATCCAGCTGCCCGTTTTGATATGCAACCTGATATTTGTTGTTATTCCCAACGGGTTTATGACATTAAAGTCTGAGGCAGAGCTTACAATTATAGTGCTTGCTCTGGTCATACTTTTCCTGTTTGAAGGATCGGGCCATTACTCGCTTGACGGGTATTTGAAGAGACACAACGATTAGGGAAGTTCTGAGTTCGGCACTGCCCGGCTACATCCATTCTGAAACCGGCATGGTATTGAACCTGCGCGAGCAGCGAAGTATAAATCCTTTTTTCGTAAATCATTTCAAATACAGAGGCCGTAACTATGCAGAATCCGGAAGAATATTTGTTCTTTCTATTTGTTGTGGCCGGTTGATATTTTATATTTGTCACGATTAAGAACTACAAACAACAATATGATCACAGAAACCGCAGCAGCATTAACAGATAACATCAAACAAAAATTCAACGGATTACATCACCTTGTTGGCAACACACCTTTGCTTGCAATAAACTTTACTTATAAAGGCAAAAAGCGGAGACTCTTTGCAAAAAGTGAGAACCTGAATATGACAGGCAGTATCAAAGACCGCATGGCATTGCATATACTCCGCAGGGCATATTTAAGCGGCACCATAAAGCAGGGAGACTCTATTGTTGAAGCGACAAGCGGGAATACAGGTATTTCATTTGCTGCAATTGGCCGTGCGCTGGGACACCCGGTAACGATCTTTATGCCGGACTGGATGAGCCGTGAAAGAGTTGACCTGATAACCAGTATGGGTGCAGTGATAAAACCGGTTACAAGAGAGCAGGGCGGTTTCCTGGGAAGCATTAAATTGACCGAAGAATTTGCAGAGCAAAACAAAGATGTATTTCTGCCGTGCCAGTTTTCAAATGAATCAAATGTTGATGCGCATTATGAAAACACAGGCCCCGAAATATGGTGGCAGCTTGCCTTCAGCTCGCTTAAGCCGGATGCATTTGCGGCCGGCGTAGGAACAGGCGGAACAATTATGGGAGTTGGCAAGCACCTGAGGGAACTGAATCCTGATGTGAAAATACACCCTATAGAACCTGCTGAGTCGCCAACTTTGACCACCGGTCATAAAATCGGACAGCACAGGATACAGGGTATCTCAGATGAATTCATACCCGCAATCGTTGACCTTGGGAAGACAGACGGCGTAATAGCGGTTCATGACGGTGATGCAATAATTATGGCACAAATGCTTGCGGCTCAGCTTGGGCTTGCAGTCGGTATATCCAGCGGCGCGAACTTTATCGGGGCGCTTAAGGCGCAAAATGAAATAGACAGTGACGCAATTGTAGCAACTGTATTCCCTGATTCGAACAAGAAATATTTGAGTACGGATCTTCTCAGAAGAGAACCTCTTAGAGACGGATACTTATCACCCGATATAGAACTCATTGACTTCCGCGCTTATAAAAGAGTATGTCATACCTGCTGTGACTTTATGGATTGTGAACAGAAAATCTCAATAACAGGAATAGATCCCTGAGATTTTAAAGCACAAAGCAATTGACGTAATATAGATATCCTCTGAATTCAGGGGATTTTTATTTTAACATCCACTGTTTATTAGAATAGAATTGAATTGAATAACACCGCATTATTCACTAAAATTGCTACAACAATTACAATTAAAACCATAAATTTGATGATCAGACCGGTAATGTATTTAGCCTTAGTTGTTCTTCTTATATCCGGCGGCAGGGTAATTGCCCAATGTTCAGATGCGGGAGTTTGTGTAATAGGGAAACATCAAACAAAAGAAACTGAAAAAAATACCAGTACTGTTTCGCTGGGATATGTTTTCGGTACAAGCGGCAAGCAGGCAGATGTTAACGGCTCGCTGAACAACATTAAATACGGCAGTGTAAGATTTGAAGCGGATCTGGATATACTTAAAAACGCCCGTATGAATGTTTCTATACCCTATACATTTGTCTCGGGGCCGCTTGGTGAAAATAACGGCATTGGTGACCTTGCGGTTCTGTTTACGAAAAAATTCTATATTGAAAAAGTTCATGAATTATCTTTTTCTCTTGGCGGCAAGTTTGCAACAGGCAGCGTTAACTCTAAAGACTCTTTGCCGCAGCGTTATATGACAGGGCTTGGAACAAACGATCTGATAGTTGGCGCCACCTATTCATACAGCAATTACTATTTCGGCATTGGATACCAAAAGCCATTTGGCAGAAGCGCAAACTATGATACACGCCTTAAGCGCGGCGATGATGCCTTCATGCGCGCCGGATTCTTTGAGCAGTTCGGCAAGCTGGGTCTGAAAGCGGAGGTACTGACAATTGTACGCATACAGCCTTCAAGTGTCCGTGATCCACTTGGTTCGGGCGAGAGCTTCACCGAGATTAGCGGAAGCAATGAGGCACAGGTGAATCTGCTGGCAACAGTAAGTTATATGGCATCAAAACAAATAGCGTTGTGGGGGCAGGGCGCGTTACCGCTGCTGACCCGTAACTATAATTATGACGGCTTGAAAAGATCGCTCTCGCTTTCAGCAGGGGTATCGTATTATTTTAGTTTGAAGTGAGAAAGCAAAAGCAAAAGTAAAACAACAGAAGTAAAAAAGCAAAAAACTTTAAGCCACGAATTACACGAATTCTCACGAACATGTTTTCACCACAGAGGACACAGAGAATAAAACCGAATGATACACAATAATATATATTTCAAAATTGCGGCAACAGTATTTTTTGTATTGTTCATTTTCTCCTGCTCCAAACAGGAAGTAAAATCAGATAATACACAAAGCAAGCAGAACAAAAGAAGTGACTCTAGCCATACAATTAAGTTAACCGAAAACCAGAAGAAAGTACTTGCCGGCGCAAAGAAGTGCCTCGAGGCAAAGTTCAGCTATGATATGACGATGGGATATTATGTGCTTACATATAAAGATGGAGTTAATACAGGCAGCAAGGTTTTTCCGGGCGGCGATATGGATCCATTGGAGGGAGTCTGCACCGAAGTAACGATCCGCGCTTTAAGATGGGGCGGCATATGCGACCTGCAGGAAGAAATATATAATGACCTGAAAGCTAATTTCAGTGATTACCCTATGAGCCGCTGGGGAGCGAAGAAACCCGACCCGAATATTGATCAAAGGCGCGTTCCGAACCAAATGGTATGGTTTGAGAAACATTGGAATGTAATTAATAACGATGACTATCAGCCGGGAGATGTTGTTGCATGGGATATGAACGGCGACGGCTGGGGAGATCATATCGGAATAGTTTCAGATGCATTGTCGCCGGAAGGAATTCCAAAACTAATTCATAACTTTCCGGACCCGGGTTATGTTGCAGAAGAAGACGTGCTTGGCAGGTGGGAAATAATTGGGCACTACAGGGTAAAATAGTGAGATAGTGAGTTGATGAATCAGAGAATTAACAAAATTCTGCATTGAAATTGTTTTGACGCTTCAATTTGTTCGGTGAGCCAACTCTTACAATAACTCTTGATCCCCTCGGTCTCCTTTCTGAACAAATCAGCTTAACTGAGTATTCATATGTTTTTCCCTGCAAACGAGCTTGAAAGGTTTGCCGCTTATTTTACTTTCGAGGTATTCTATAAACTCAAATTTTTCCAATGCTACTTTTTCAAAAGGATCTTTCATCAGGATTCGGAACACTTCATAAATGTTTCTGAATTCTTTTATTAACTCCGAGTCAAGATCTATGTGCGGCAATTTCCTCATGAATTTCATCAGCTGTTTTTCAAATTCAAAATGCTTATTTTTCTTGTACAGGATCCGGTAGATCTTCCTGATATAACTTTCGGCCAAATCAAGGTTTTTCAGCTCAAAATGAAGTATTAGCGCAAGGATCAATGAATAGAAGTACCTTTCGCCGGCTTGGCTTGATGTAGTATTGTTCAGCACCTTACTTATCCAGTAAAGTGATCTTTCATACATCTCTTCTCCAAAGTAGGCAACCGAAATATTGTAATAAAAACTTATTCTGCTTAACATGTGAATATTTTCCTCAAATGCCAGAAATTCATTCTCAAAATTATCCAGAACCTTTACGGCTTTATCAAACTCACCGTTATTGTTGTAGAAATTGATTTCAAGGCCGTATGATTCGATAAGGACCATTTTCATTTCTACAGTTAATTTCAGACCGAACATAATGTGGATATTTCTTAACTTATCCAGATGGTTCAGAAACGCATCATATTTCTTCGCCCGTAGTGTGCAGATCAGAAACCTGAGATAAATGCGGTAAATGTTCAATGAATGGGTCCGTACCTTTGTGCTATTAGCAAAGATATAATCAATGAGCCTTGTGCCGTATTCATATTCTTTTTCGGGTAAATTAACAGCATGGCAATGATTCATATGTATCCTGAAGTAGTTGAGCTTAGACTCAAACGTTAATGCATTACTTTCACTTTGCAGAAGCGCGTTACTGAAGAAATCAGCCATAAACTCTTCGCCTTCTTTGTTTCTCACCGTTGGATTTTCAAGCAGGTAGGAATGCAATTTTTTGAACAGATAATTGAACCTTGCAGAATTCTTGATTCTATCGGCAGCAAAGATCGTATCAGAATTTATTTTTTCTTCCAGAATTTTGACTTCATCCGGTGGAGATATATTTGATATCTTTTTTTCAAGTCCCGCAGCCCTTATTAATTCCAAATAAAAATCATTTTCGGCTGCTTCAGCCTGTGCTTTCTTCAGATATTTCTTAGCTGGTTTATATAACCCTTTTCTTATTAGAATGTCCGTTTTTCTAAGATACGCGCGTGTTTTATACTCAGCATCATTGCGATGGTTAAGTTCATACAGGCTCTCAAGGATCAAATCATATAAATAGTTCTTAATTGCCGCAAAATGTTCGGCGGATTTCTTTAAGGCAAGTTTCTTTTTTATTGCCGCTTCATCATACGCAACTTTTTGAGACGCCTGTTTTTCAATTGCATCAAACAGCAAACAATATGCAGTCCTTGCCTTGTTTTCCGGAAAGACATTTCTCCTTAGGTAAGTTTTTTCGGCTGGAGTTAATGAGCTTATTAATATATATAATGAATTATTGCTTTTCACTTAAACCTAATAGTGTTAAACTGCTAAATTAATAATTAATCTTGATTTAATCAAGGCAATAAGAGCATTTTATGACAGATAAACCTGAAAGCACTAACAATGTTGTTTGAATTCTAACTGAAAATAAAGCAACTTGTTTTGCAGTCAACAAATCATTACAGGTGATTGCATGTTTTAATAACCCCTCTTTTGATTAGCCCCTTAAGGGGGGTTTCTAAAGAGGTAACTATAAAACTAAATAACGGGGCTAAAATGTTTAAAACTTTATTTTTTTTCTTTGTAATTCTTATTTCGGTACAGCATGCATACTCTCAGGCGGGTGTCAAATGGATAAAGCAATTTGTGTCCGGTACAAATGAATATTCCGTCAGAGATGTTACGACAGATAACTCAGGGGGTGTATATATAACTGGTACGATGACAATAGATGCTTACAATACGGATGTTTTTACTGCCAAATATGATTCCCTCGGCAATATGATTTGGTCAAAGACTTATAATCATTCTGCAAACGGGCAGGATGGCGGCGTAAAGATACTTGCTGATAATAACGGGAATGTATTTGTTGCATGTTACCTTGTAAGCACGGCAAGACAGCAAGACTGGGGCCTGATAAAATATAATGTAACAGGCGCCGAGGAGTGGGTAAGTGTATCCAGCTCTAATGTTAACTACCCCTTAAGCTCAAGCGGAGACTATGTATTTGACGCAGAATTTGATAACCAGGGAAATATTGTAATAGGAGGAGAGTTTGCCACAGAAAACACTGTTGCGGGTTATCCGAATTTTGCTGTTGTAAAATATAACCCGGTAAGCGGTGCTGAGATCTGGAGAAATTCAGATT
Source organism: Ignavibacteria bacterium (assembly GCA_030835005.1). Lineage (GTDB taxonomy): Bacteria > Bacteroidota > Ignavibacteria > Tepidaquicellales > OLB5 > OLB5. Next base: position 7,681 of record JAUQWT010000175.1, read on the forward strand.
CTGTAGATGGTGCATATGACGGTATACGCTCTATTGCTATTGATAACTCGGGTAATATTTATGGCTGCGGTCACGAGCTCCATGGGTCTGTAAACGGCGAACAAATGGTCATAAGGAAATATAATCCTTCGGGAAGTGTAGCATGGACAAAGCTATACAATCCTTCAGGTGATATCGGAAGCGCAACTCATGATTTCGGCATTGATGTCGAGGTTGACGCCGCAGGAAATATTTATGGTTTGGGAGTTTGTGCAGGCGGAGGAATCGGAAATGAAAGAAATGCTTATGTAATTAAGCTGTCACCTTCCGGCAGCACAATTTGGAATTATACTTACGGTACAATCGGCGTGGAGGAAAATGCGGTTGACGGCTGGGCAGCAAGTAACGGTAATTATTACTTTACTTTAAACACTGTAATTTCGGCTTCAGATTCAAAAATTAATACAGTGAAACTCAATGCCGGCGGTACGCTTGCATGGAACAATGAGCTTAATGAAACTCCGATGGTGGAATATCCTACTGAAATAGTTGGTGAGAATAACCCTGAAAATGTAGCAGTCTCCGGCGTAGCGGTAAAGCTTCCGAGTGCAAACTGGCGCAGCCTTCTGCTGCTTAGGTATGACTCACCCGGCGCGCTTCAATGGAAGAAGAAAATGAATTTTTCAGACGGCTTCGCAGGCGCTACGCTTAGCGGAGTTGCTATAGGTTCAAACCATAATGTATACAGCGCCGGGCAAGAAGGGGCCTCGCAATATGTCAATGCATATACTTTAAGAGTTATGGACGCGACAGTAAGCCAGTCAGCTACCGTGAATAACCCGGGGCTTATCAGCTTGCCAAATACGGCATTAGAAATTAATGCTGAATCCCTTACAGGCTCAGGCTTATTAACCGCAAGCTGGATGAATAATGCTGCAGGTAATGTTTCCTTCCAGAATATAGCGGCTAACTTTATTAGCCCATACAGATGGGTTATCGCGCTAGCACCTACTGTGCAGATACTAACAGCGACTATATATATGGTCTTAAGCCAGATACCCGGCGGAAGTTTTATTAATAATCCCGCGACTGTTTCAATTTACAAGCGGGTGCAGGATGGGTTAGGTGCTTTTGTAAAGCTGCTGACTACTTATGCCAACGGAAGGCTTTTAGCACAAGTAAACGGCTTCAGCGAATTCATATTAGGCTCAATGACCGACCCGATACTTGTGCAGGAAGAGGGCACTGAAGTACCGGAACAGTTTGAACTCCGTCAAAACTATCCCAATCCCTTTAATCCCGCTACCAATATCGGGTTCTCGGTTCCGGAGCAATCACACATAAAACTGGTTGTATATGATAATCTGGGCAGAGAAGTTGCAGTGCTTGTTAATGAACGCCTGAACAGAGGAAATTACTATTTTCAGTTCAGCGGTGAAAAACTGGCAAGCGGAATATATTTCTATAAACTTGTTACAGAGAATACAAGCTATATGAAAAAAATGGTACTAATGAAATAACAAAGCGATTTTTTAAATTTCGAACAAGGGGTTACAACCTCTTGTTCAAGGACCAGTTTCAAAGCCCGTAACCAAACGGGCTTTTTTATTTTAATGCAAAAACATATTTTGCGCTCTTACATATGGAAAAAAGATCACTCATTAAGGGAGTTATATCCGCATTAACAGGACTGTTCTTTCTTTCGCTTATTGCAATATGCGTTAAACTTGCCGGAAAAACGGGCGCGCATACGGGATGGATAGTATTCATTCAGTATGCAACGGCATTTGCGCTTGCACTGATACTCAGCGCGAAGGAGAAATTCCGAAATGTGCATTCAGGTATTTTGAAGATGGAAATTGTCCGCGGTGCAGCGGGAGTCACTTCGTTTTTCTGCTTTGCAATAGCAATGGCAGAAATTCCAATGGTCGATGCATCACTCTTACAAAACACGGCGCCGATATTTATTCCGATCATAGGGTTGATATGGCTCAAAGATGTTGTGGACAGGCGCATCTGGCTGGGAGTAATACTCGGTTTCATCGGCATTGTGCTTATCATTAAGCCCGATAGCGG
>JAUQWT010000017.1 GCA_030835005.1 Ignavibacteria bacterium
AGGTTACACATTTTAAGTTGCAGCCTTCGGTAACATACAGTATCACAACAGGTAAAGATCGTGATGAGAATGAAATGGTATTGAGGAATGAGTTTATGTTCAATTAATTCAGTAAATAATATGTGATGAAGTGAATTATCATCAAATTTAGCGAATATGGTTGAATAAAAAACGGGAAATGGACTGTCATTCTAAGGAGCACAGCGACGAAGAATCCATTTATTAAGAGTATGGATGCCAAAAAGCACATTGTGACTTCGCCTCTCCCAGGACGACAATGTGCTTCGACTCCGCTCAGTGCAGTATCACGAGAACCCGATCCCGCTCCGCCCTGATGTACATCGGGGTACCCCTCCGTCGGAGGGGAATAATTGTCAACTAAGTAAGTTATAGTCCTATCACAAGACCGATGCTTGTGAAGAAGAAACTTCGGCCAAAGATAACTGAATTAGTAGGTCCTATCATGGAAATTCCGAGCTGGTACTTTACTTTCAGGGGATAAGTTCCGAGTAAAAGTGATAATGCGGGTTCAACACCAATTGCTTTGGGTTTATCGGTGATCGTTTTTGAAGTAATAGTTGTATGGCTGTAGTAACTCAGGTAGTTGAACCTGAGTGAAAGTGCAAGATGTATCCATCCAAGCGCAAAGGCCATTGTTGGCTGCAGAAATGTTTTGTAATAAGTCCCGGTTTCCCTTTGATAGATGGCAGAGTTATCGTGAGAGTGCGTTTCGCCGAATCCAATCCCGCCAAAGAGCTCGAAATCAGTCCGTTCACCCAGGTTTACTTTCCTGAAGTATCCAATACCAAGCTCGCCATATCTCTGGTAGATGGAAGAGTTCTGTGTTGATGAGTTAATGTATGAGCCGTTTGCCATGAACCCGAGTTCTTTTGTGAGGGAATATGCAAGCTGAAGATTCACGCCGCTCACTCCGTATGACAAACCGCCTCGGAATTCATTCTTATCAGTAAACAAAGGAGTGTTAATCTCGTTTGGCACATAAACTGTTGTACATGAATTAAGAAAAATTATCAAGAGAATCATCAGAAGAAAAAACAAAGGTTTTAATTTACGCATAAGAACATTAGAATTGTAATATACAAATATAGAAAATTGGAGCGTTTTTTTCAGCAGGATTGCAATTGCCCGGAAATGTCTTGTCTGCAATTCATTGAAAATCAATGAATAAGGATCGCAACTTTTGCATCAATTGATCTCGGCAACCGGCTTGAAAACTTCTGAAGCTTTTGTTTCAAAGATGATCCTGAACTGCCATCGGTCAAATAGAACGCAACCGTCTCTGCACCGCATACGATATTGAGCTTTGTCATTTTCCATTCTGCGAATTTATTCCAACTTGCAGGTACGCCTCCGTATTGATCGAACCAGTGTTCATAGATTATTGCAAGCTTTACATTGTTTCGGGCGGCAATCTCTTCAATATCTTTTGTACTGTAAGTACCGTCTATTTTCAGTTTTGCAGCATCTATATCTGCAAGCCCCCACAGGTCAACTATTTTATTTGGCGTGTAATAGCCTAGCATACCAATATCATTTGCCGCGATAACAATACCGTTTGCATTATCTCTTACGAACATTGCCATTTGGTAATGCTGCTCGTAAATATTATTTGAAGCAACAGGCACCATAAGATTTGACACACTTCTTCCCGCAAGGGAAAGAACAATTAAGATCATCAATATTGGTTTAAGCCTGTAATAAACCGGCGGTAAAGACGTTTTTTCTCCTTTTAATGAGGGCAGAAGATCATAAATATTTGTCCAAAGTACAATTACACCAAGCGAAACAAGGTAAGCCTCATAGCGAAAGAACCAGCCGGTTTGCGCAAACGTCATGTGAAGCAGATAAACAGATACAAAGATCAGCAGAAGAATGTTTTTCTGCTGCCATTTATCCGGCTTTAGTTCAATGAATCTGTAAACAGTAAAAGTAAGAACAGGAACAATGAATAATATATCGGGTTCAAGCATGCGTTTAACGGCACGCGGTAAAATCTTCAGGATCTCAATAATATCAAATGCTGAGTGAAAGCGGCCTTTGATCAGAATCGGATTTGGCACAAAGAGCCAGTCATATGATGTACTGATGAGACCGTACACTATTACAGGAGCTGCACCGGCAAGAAGTACAAGCACTGCTGGAAAAAATTGCCTGCGAACAGCAAGCAATGCTGTTACAACCAGAACTAAAAACATGTCTTCATAGCGCAGGCCTGTTAACAACATTGCAGTAACTGCAAGAATCAAAGTTTTGCTGCTTCCCGGATTTGCTTCAATCTGTTTTGCGGCCACATAAACAAAGAATAGGGCGAGGAATATCTGCATAAGATGCTCCATTCCGGTAAATGTTAAAGCCGGGAGCGGCGCGGCGAAAATAAAAATCATCAGTATAAACAGCAGGTGTCTTTTTAATCCGAACCTTATCAAAATGAAATATGCTGCGCAGATACAAAGTATACCAAATAGTATGTTAAGTTCAAAAGGAACGATGGAAAAAGGACCGGTAACAAAGAATATGGCAGAGATGATCAGTGTCCAAAGCGGCGATGAAGTTGCAGAGGAGAAATCGAGCCCGTTAGCCGCCCAGTGTCCCGATGATACAAAATTGCGTGCAATAGTCATGTGAATGTACGGATCATCAAGCACGTATATGAAAAGGCCTGAATTCATGTACATTGATATGGCTGCGAGCAATGCAACAAGCATAACATAAACACCTATTGCGAAAAATAATATTTTATGGGTTTTGATCAGAAAGAAATTCGATTTAAGTACTAATATACCCGATATTATGGATTAATTCAGTGATTTAATGATCAGTGGGAACAATACCTTCATTATATTTATCAATAGTAAATGGTATTTTTGATAAAATTTTTGATGATATAAAATATATTGAAGCATATAAAATTTCTGCTTAAGTATTCTGCGAGGAAAAGAAACAAACTGGTGATTGCGCTTGTTTGCCTTTCGTTTGTATCGTTATCTAATCTCATCTATCCGTGGCTATTCAAGCTTATGATAGATTCTCTTGGAATGAGCGGCAAGCCTGACGGCCTGGACATACCCCTTATTACGGGTCTCTTTACCGGAGTAATACTGCTATCCACAATACTTGGTTACTTCACAAATGTAATGATGCAGGAGCTTGGTTCTGAATTAAGAAATGACATAAGAAGCGCTTACTTCAGCAGTTTACTTAATAAGCCATATTCTTTTTTTAAAAATGAACCCGTTGGCGGGCTTACTTCACGGGCAACAGAAGATATAGGTAAACTGCAGACAATATTTACCGGATTAGTTGTACCTGTTTACCAGAACTCGCTGTTTATACTCGGCTGTTTAGTTTTGATGCTGCTATTGAATCCACCTGCAACCGGAATTGTGCTTGCAATAATACTCAGCGGACTCCCCGTGATGTTTTATTTCAGCAGGAAAATAAAACTCCTTGCATCTGAAAGCCAGAAGGGACATGCCTCTGCAAATGCAATTATGGATGAATCATTAACAGGCATCCGCGAAGTGAAGGCGTTTTTGATAGAACACCTGAGGCTTGGGAAGTATTCTGCCAGAGCAAACGATGCTCTGGAAAAAGAAAAACTCTCTTCACGTTACCAGGCAAAGAGCACACAATCTGTTTTTATGATAGTTTCGCTTATGCTTCTTGTGATATTTTATCTTGGCACATCCGGCAGCGGTTCATGGTCGCCCGGCAGTGCAGTTGCATTTTATTTCTATGCGTATTCTCTCACTATGGCATTCCTTTCGCTAGGCAGGGCATACACTTCGTATAATTCTATCTCGGGGGCAACCTCAAGAATAGTAGAGCTGATAAGTGATGAAAGCAAGAATATTACTAAAGCTCATCCGGAAGATAATATAACTTTAAGCGGTAAGGCTGAATTTAAGAACATAAATTTTTCATACGGTGAAGATAAACAGGTATTAAAGAATGTATCCTTTTCAGTGGATGCAGGGGAATGGTTATTAATAACCGGACCATCCGGGAGCGGGAAATCAACCATTGCGAATCTTCTGCTTGGGTTTTACAAGCCGCAGTCCGGTGAAGTTCTGTTTGACGGGAAAAATTTGAACAGCATCAATAATTACGCTGCCAGAAAAAGTATTGGATATGTTGGGCAGGAGGCTGTTTTGTTTGAAGGAACTATCAGAGAAAATATACTGATCACAGGCAAAGAGATAAGCGACCAAGAGTTAAATGAAATATTGATAATCAGCATGGCAGATAGATTCATTGGGCAATTGCCTCAAGGACTTAACACAAACATTGCTGAGCGCGGAATAACACTTAGTGCGGGACAACGAGCACGGATCGCAATTGCCCGAGCATTGTCCCTAAAGCCGGAAATACTGATTCTGGATGAAGCCAACTCAATGCTTGAAGAGGGCCTGGAATCGGAGCTTTGGAAAAATCTTTACAGTGCACGCAAAGATAAGACCACTATAATATTCAGCCATCACACCGAGGCAATTCCTAAAGTCTATAAGCATTTCAAACTGCAGTAAGATGAAACCCCTTCCGGAAAAAGATAACACAAGTTTCGTAAAATGGGATCAAGCGGAATCCCCGGCGAAAATTCTTATTATCCGGCTTCATGCTATTGGCGATGCAGCCATAACGCTTCCTGCATGCAGGTCGCTTAGAGAAAGTTTTCCAAGTGCGGTGATTGATTATCTGACAACAGATAACGTTAAAGGACTTATCTCTGCGTTTAATATGTTCGATCATCTGTATTTACTTGAATCAGGGTTTGAGTTAAGCGAAACGGGTTACGATAATGCAGGTAAAAAACTTGCAAGGCTTTCCTCAGCAGCGCAAATGGGAATGGAGCTTAGAAAAAATAAATACGATGCCGTTATAGATCTGCAAAACAGCAAGTACAGCAGTATTGTGAGAAGGTTAAGCGGGGCAGAGTGTTACAGCGGGTTTGACAGGTATAGTTCTAAGCCGCATTCACAGAGAGTAATTGATTCTATGCATAAAGCCGGATTTGAACAAGTAGAGAATAATTTTGATCTGCAGGAGTTTGAAAATATTGATGCTAACGGGAAAAAGATTTTGATGAATAACGGTTGGGACGGGAAAAGGAAGATCATAGTGCTGAATCCTGCCGGTGCATATGAAACCAGAATGTGGGGAGATGAGAATTATTCCGCTCTTGGCAGATTGTTAGTGAGAGAAGGAAATATGCTGATGATAATGGGATTGGGAAAAATGAAATCCCGTGCAGATGTTTTAAAAAAAGTAATCGGAGAAAATCTAATTGACATGTGCGGAAGAACCTATCTTGCAGATGTTCCTGGAATTCTCAGGCATATCAGCGGGATAGTGAGCGATGACTCAGGGCTTTTCCATATTGCATGGGCAATGGGCAAGCCGGGAGTGCTGCTGCTAGGTGCGACCCGAAGTGACTGGGCGTGCCAGGGGGGGAATCATGCCATATGCCTGAATTCAGGTGATCTTGAGTGCGGGAACTGCATGCTGGAAAAATGCAAATGGGGAGATGTAAGATGTTTGAAGAGATACAGCCCGGAAATGGTTTATGAGATGCTGTGGAAAGTGATGGGAAATTAAACGAAGATTTTTTGCAACAGAGCCACAGAGACTCGGAGCAAAAAGAACATGCATGTTTGATTGATGAGCTAGCCGGAATTGCGGCTAAAGCCATTTTACATTTTAGCTATGGCCCACGACCTAAAGGTCGTGGCTACACAGAAGAATTGAATCCTTAAAAATTATTCAAAACGTTAATATACATTTTAGTGAATTTATTTGATGTAGATTGAAGCGAGAATCTTTCGTGCAGATCTTTGTATCCGGGTTTTGGTGAATTAATGGCTTTGATAATATTTTCCGCCAAGGAGGCGTGATCTCCGGGCTTAGAAATATATGGAGTTATCTCACGGGCGACGCCAACATCTGTTGAGACAACAGGCAGACCCATAAAAGCGGCTTCAAGCATTGACATGTTCTGTGACTCGTAAAGCGAGCTCAGTACAAATACATCTGCATTGCGCATTGCCCCGGGAATGAGTTTGTAATCAATGAATCCGTTTACCTTTACATTGTTTTCAAGCCCGAATTGTTTTGCGGTATCTTTGATATAATTATGCTCGTCAAATCCGTAAGATTGCAGCAACACATTTGGGTAAGTTTGCTTTACAATACCAAGTGCCTTGAGCAGGTCTTTGTGCGCTTTTACAGGTACTGAGTGCGCAATATTGATGAGCAAAGGTTTATCTGCCTTAACTGATTTTTGGTAAAGTGCCGGGTTGAATAATTTTTCATCTACACCAAAAGGAAGATTTCTTATCTTTCCTGTGACGGGCTCATTGAAATACTTTCCGGCCAGTTTTGTAATAAACTCACTTCCGCTGACAATTATTTTGGCTGCCGCAAAAGTCTTCTTTATGAAATGCCTTTGCCTGTAGTTTAGCTGTAAGCCATAGTTAATTTGCGGGAAACAGGCAAGCTCGCCCCCGCAGATGTTTGCGATGAGCGGAATGTTATACTTGCTTGAGGTTTTAGCTGCAACATAGCCCGGTTCAGCTGCCCAAAAAGAATGAATGAGATCAAACTCTCTGCTCCTGTTAACTTCATCGAATTTTTTGCGAAATTCGCGCCATGCATTGAGTTTGCGAATCCATGTAAGCTCTGCATAAGGGTATTGGTTAAACGTGAACACTTTTGCATTATAGAGATTAAACTCACTTTTACCTAATGGATAATACAGAGCAAAAACCGTTAGCGAGATATCCGGGTTTGCAGAGACTTGCTTTGCGAGGTTGTGAATTGCAGCAACTCCGCCAAAATCATTTTCATCTGCATAAAATCCGCTAATTATCCATGCTAAGTTTATCATATTCAACCGCCGGCAGATTTTTTCTTCATGACGATAATAAAATGATCACCGAAACAGTTAAAAGGAAAGAGTCCACGCGTTATTTCATCGAACTTCATCAGCAGCTTTACAAAAGGCTTCAGTTTATTATATATGTTCACCAAATAGGGAGGCGGAGTGTACAAGCCATGTGAATAAATTTTTTCTACTGTGAATTCACCTCCGAAGAATTTAGCAAATGTGCTTGGAGTAAAGTAAAATGTCCTTATCTTTTCGCCGTTTAGATTTGCATCAAGTCCGCCTGCTTTCAGTCTTCTGAATGCAATTGACGGTTTAAACTTAAGCAGGTAGTAGAAAATTTCCCACGGGCAGTATTTTCCTATGACAACTGCGATGAACTTTCCGTCCGGTGCCAGTTTAGAACTGATATCACGTGAAAGTTTTGTGAAATCCGGAATACAGTTTAGCCCCCCAAAATTGGAAATAGCTCCATTGAATTTTCCGCCGGTTACCTCGCTGATATTATCAAAGGGTTTTAGCTCATAGCTTATCATTTGTGAGAGGCCAAGAGTTTCTATCTTACTGCTTAAATGATCCAGCATTCCTGTAGAAATATCGGTACAGTGTACTTTTATTCCTTTAGAAGCAAGATACACGGCATCAATTCCCGTGCCGCTGTTAAGTTCCAGCAGGCAGTCACCTTTTTTGAAATGCTTAAGGTAGATATCATAAGCACGGGCGCGCATCCATAGGAGTATTCCGTTGGCTTTATCATCTTCATCAAATGTCCGGGATGCGCTATCAAAAGCCGCTTTAGTATGCGTTAAGTATTCGTTCATTATTAGGCGGTAAATATACCAAAGGGAATTCTGAACTTTAATGCAAAACAGTGGTTGGAATGTTTGAGAATCGGTTGCGCTCAACATGACGAATGCGCTTCGAGGGAGTTTATCCAGTACTTGCCACCGGACTCAGCGCGACAAAAGGCATGGATCCTTCACTCCTGCCTGCTGCAGGCGCGTCGTTCAGGATGACATGAGAAATGTTGTCATTCTGAGAAACGTAGTGATGAAGAATCCATTTGTAAGAAGTATGGATCTTACACGAAGTTATCACGCACTTGACACAGGACTTAGGATGACATTGCGCTTCTAACGGATCTATCTTACTTAAATAGTAAGACCCCCTCTAACTCCCCCTTTCAGGGGGAGAATGACTGTATCCAGCGAAAGTAATGATTCACGTCATTTGAAATAACATTTGTAACGTTTAAATTGCAGAATACGAAATCAACAATAGATATAATGATAAGACCGGTTTCAATTATTGTAATTGCTTTAAGTTCACTCATAATGATTCAATCATGCGGAGATAGCAATACAAGCACTAATCCCGAGTCACCGGCAGGGACGGTATTATATTCATGGGATTCAGTTAACGTATGGCTTCCGGCGGGGACGTCTGCATCCGGGACCGATTCAGTGATTTTTTCAACTATTGAAACAGGCAGTGTGAAGGTTGAGTTTACGATACAATCCAATATAGACGGTATTCATGCCAAGGCGCGTTGGGGATTCTACACCAATGCAACTCCTGTTGTTCCGTATATACCAACTATAAGCGGCCCGATAGATGAACCTTTTTCAGCTAATTTATCTCTTGCGGCAGGCTCAACATATTTCGGTTTTGCGGTAAGTATGAATATATCAAACAGTACAGAGTGGTATTATGTGAAACTGAAGAATGTTAAGATAACGAAGTTGTAGGGAACAAGATTTTTTCATAAGCACAGACAGTAATCAGCCAGTGGGCGGACAAGTCGCTGTGCCACTGAAAGAACCTCAAAAAAAGCAAGCATGGATGCTTCGCGAAGTTTATCCTGCACTTGATGCGGGACTCAGCATGAAAAATCTATTTCCCGCGCTCGGGGTTTTGATGATAGAGCAGGAGCGCAAAGTGGCCGGTTGAATTGCCGGTTTTGAACTGATCGACACTTACGGTAAATTCATACTGGTCAAAATCAGCCGGAGTTATCCTTATGAGAGGTTTGTCATCGGTATATTCATCTACAAATGTCCATTCGCCTGATTTGTCCTTTTTGTAAACGGTGATCTTCAGCTTTTCAATTCTTCTATCGCCCATTACCATCACATCATAGCTGAATGCCGGGTCAAGATAGCGCCAAATAGTCTTCTTGCCCTGGTTAACCAGAAGGTCAAACGTCATATTAACTATCTCCTGGTTCTTCTGGTCTTCAAGCTCAACAACTTTCTTGTTTACTGTTTCCATAATATCCTGCATAGTAGTTGAGGACTGGGAAAATGAGTTTGAGCTAACGACTAGTAATGAACAAACGGTAATTGCTAAAATTGTCCAGAATTTCATATAATTTCCTTTCTTATTGTACTTTCTGTTGTGTATTATATGCAATTTAAGTGAAAAATGTTTC